>CAZNWM010000030.1:0-11341 GCA_964576975.1 uncultured Candidatus Planktophila sp. | reverse complement strand
CTCCTGTAGTAAACCAAGCAACACGAGAATCAATAACTGTCAGATTCAAAGATAATTCAACGGGATCGCCAATTAAACGTCCATCGGCACTGGCAAATTGTGCGGTGATGTATGTCTGACCCGGTGCAAATATTTCTAGAGGTACAGAAATCTGTGTCTTAGATTTAGGCTCTAAAACAATCTCTTTAACGTCATCGACGCTAATACGTGAAGAACCTGGATTTAAATTCAAATTAACTTTGACAACAGAGCTATATCCATTTGCCAAAGTAATTGGCAACTTACTCTTCGCAGAAGTCAGTTGGTATTTGCCAGGAAAGATTTTCAAACGCTCTTTATATTTGAAGACTTCTTGTGATGCATTAAATGAAAAATAAGAACGATCTGTTTTGCTTAATAAAGGTGACATCACTCGCCCAAGTTGCGCGCGGATATCAGCTAATTCAGCAGGGTCTACAACCGTTGATAGAGCAGTGATTGCTTTGCGATTTGTCGCATATCTGTTGCGCAACTCTTCTGAGAAGTATGTGCGACCTTTGCTCCACCCTTCCAATGGTTCACTTCGTACAGGACGACCGAGCGCTGTTGCTAGACGAGTTTGTGCTGTCTTGTAATAATAATTAAGTTCACTTGAGGCTAGTTCTCGCGCCAATTCTGGATCAGGGTTTCCATAGGGCAACGCAACTACTTGTGCATTCGTTGTAACTTTCTTAAGTTGAGCCAAATACGCAACAGCGTCAACAGATGCATCAATTTTCGTTCCATCACGTAATTCATATGGCTCTGTCATGGCGGTGATGTCTTCAATTAGCGCAGCATCGATTACCCAAATTCGAGGCGTTAGATCTGCAGAAAAAATCAAACTCCAGAGCTTGCCGCCCACTGCGATTTTTTTCGCCAAATCATCGTTTCTAAAAACCCCATCAAAATTTCTATGCATCGTGTCAGTTATTTGAACTTCGCGACTCTCCGCGTGTGCTGCAGGAGGAAGCACAAACAAACTTATTAAGGCAAAGAGAATTAATTTCTTCATGCCAACAACTCGGCGTTCTTAGCAATCAGTTTTTTCTCATCGGGATAGGCCAATAAACCAACGATGTCGGCTAATGGAAACCAACCAACTTCATCAACTTCACTCTCTTGTGCGGCAAGTAATCCGCCAGTTTCCTTAAATATAAAGTGGTGAACAGTTTTATGAATTCTTTTTCCACCGGCCATAAACCAAAAATCAATGACGCCGAGTGATTGTGTAATTTGCGAATCAATTCCAGTTTCTTCTGCTACTTCGCGAATTGCAGCTTGTTCAGGAGTTTCGCCCTCTTCGATATGTCCTTTTGGCAAAGACCAGAGAAGTTTTTTACCTTCAGGATCTTTTTGATCACGCCGACCAATTAACAAACCTTGTAGTCCACTCTTATCGATAACGAGCCCACCAGCACTGACTTCATCAACGCGCTTGGCGTATGGGCGCGCAGGTTTTTTACTAGGAGTTGGGGTCGTGCCAGATGTAGAAGTTTGTGGGGCGCGATTGGCGGGGCGTCTGCGCTTCCGCTTTTTCTTCGTACCTTCGCTGCCCGCACCAGGTGCCGGGATCATGGAAGAAGGCTACTGCTCTAACCTTACTTATTGTGAGTACAGCACTTGGCGCCGCAGGAGAACTTGCTATCCGTTCTCTCATCGAACGCGCACCACTAGCCAGCTCACTCGCTGCTGCCTTTAAGGCAGAAGGTTTTACATTGGCCTTAGTTGGCGGACCAGTGCGCGATGCAATTCTTGGACGACTTGGAAATGATTTAGATTTCACAACAAATGCGCACCCACAAGAAACTAAAAAAATACTTTCACAATGGGCAGAAAACATTTGGGAAACTGGAATTGAATTTGGAACAGTTGCAGGAAAACGTGGTGACACAACTGTTGAAGTAACTACATATCGCAGTGAAACTTATGACCCAACAAGTCGTAAACCAGATGTGCAATACGGAAAAGATATTCACGGAGATTTATCTCGCCGTGACTTCACAATCAATGCAATGGCTCTTGAACTAACAACAGAAAAGCCTGAGTTTTTTGACCCATTCTTGGGTCTAGAAGACTTAGCAAAGAAGTTGCTGCGCACACCAAGTAGCGCTGAACAATCTTTTTCTGATGATCCACTTCGTATGATGCGCGCTGCGCGCTTTGCTAGCCAATTGGATTTTGAAATCGCACCAGATGTTTTATCTGCGATGAAATCAATGAGTGAGCGAATTTCTATTATTTCCGCAGAACGCGTACGAGATGAGTTTGTAAAAACACTCATGTCCAAAAATCCGCGTACCGGAATCACCATTCTTGTTGAGACAGGACTTGCAGCACTCGTGCTACCTGAAATTCCTAAGTTGCAATTAGAAATTGATGAACACCATCACCACAAGGATGTATACGAACACTCTTTGACTGTGCTTGAACAAGCTATTGCACTTGAAGATCGTTTAGGCGGACCAAACCTTGTTATTCGCCTTGCCTCTTTATTGCACGACATCGGAAAACCAAAGACACGTGCACTAATCGATGGCGGCGGCGTATCTTTTCATCACCACGAAGTAGTCGGTGCACGCCTTGCGGTTACCCGACTAAAAGCACTGCACTTTGATAATCACACAATCGAAGCGGTTGAAACTCTTATTGCCCTGCACCTTCGTTTTCATGGTTACGGCGATGGCGAATGGAGTGATTCTGCTGTGCGCCGATATGTGCGAGACGCTGGTGAATTACTTACACATTTGCATGTACTTACGCGTGCAGATTGCACAACTCGCAACGTTAAGAAAGCACAACGACTTGCTGCAACCTATGACAGCTTAGAAAACCGAATTGCAGTGTTGATGGAACAAGAAGAGTTATCAAAAATTCGTCCCGACTTAGATGGCGCTCAAGTCATGGCGATATTGGGGATAAAACCTTCGGCAGATGTTGGTCGCGCACTGGATTTCTTAATGGAGATTCGTTTAGAACGTGGACCAATTGGCGAGGAAGCAGCCACACAAGAGTTGCTTGCGTGGTGGAAATCTAAGCCTTGAGATAAAACTTCGTTGGTCGAAGCAAGCGCAACGCAACCAGTAAGTAAATAGCACTGACAAGAGCTGGCACCCATGGTGTCACACCGCTTGTTGGAAGCAATAGCGCTGCAATTAATCCACCGCTGACGATCGCACCATTTACTAATACGTCATAGACAGCAAATACGCGACCGCGGTAATAATCATCAATCTTTGATTGCACCAACGCATCATTTGTAACTTTCACATTCTGACCACACAGCGCGACAAAGAAGCCTGTTAAAGCAAGTGCAACTTCAGTCTGCCAAATAACAAGAAGGATTGGACCAAATGCACTTGCAAGAAGTGACCACCGAATCCAACGGTGACGACCGAAACGGGCAACACCGTATGGCGCAGTGAGTGCACCAATTGTGATTCCGATACCCGCAATTGTTAAGACAATTCCAAAACCTCTTAAGCCCGCTTCAGGATTATCGGGTGAGTTAAAAGTATTGCGTTCTAGCAAAAGCGCAGTAAGAGTTAAAGCGGTAATACCACCCCGCTGCACAGCTGTTGCAAGAATTCCGCGAATTGCATCTTGATGTGTGCGCAAGAAAGCAAAACCTTCACGCATTTCGATTAAGCCTTCTTTAAGGCTTGCTTCCTTGATTTCATGTGGCAGCGGACCAATCTCTTTACGTCCTAAACGCAACGCCAAAAGGGATGCAGTGAGATAACCGCCTGCTGCAAATAAAACCAGCATTGCATCTGCGTGATCGGCAACTGCCAAACCATCAAAAATATTTCGTATTGCAACACCGAGTCCACCACCTAGTACAACTAGAACCGATCCACCTGTGACAGCTAGAGCATTAGCGCTAATCAGTGATTTAGATTCGATAATCAATGGAAGGCCAGCAGAGAGTCCTGCCAGAATTAAACGGTTAATACCAAATGCAATAAGTACAAAGACAGTTAAGAGAACTCCTGTTTGTCCACTAAATACCAAGAGCGCAACAACTAACAGGTTGATTCCACGGGCAGCATTTGCAAATAGCAACGCACGTTGTCTAGAGACGCGATCTAAAATTGTTCCAACAAATGGACCAACGAGTGAATACGGCAATAAAACAACTGCAAATGCGATCGCAGCACTTAGAGCATCGGCCTGGCGCTCTGGAGAAAACAAAACAAAGGATGCCAACGCACTTTGAAATAAGCCATCGGTTGCCTGGCCACTCCAACGAACTCCGAGCAATCGTGAGAGTCTGGGGTGGCGTAAAAGTTCCCAGAAATTCATAGGAGAAGCGTAGTAAGCAAACAAGGATTATTCTTGCCTATTATGAAATCGAAACGCTCCTATATCGATTATTCACTTGATAAACGCGCGACGTTAATCAAGTTATTTCGCGGTGTAGTAGATGCGTGTGATGCAGACCCTTATTTAATGAGAGCTGCAAAGTTTCATGGCGAAAAAGTAGATCGCAACTGTCCGGTCTGCAAGAAAACCTCTCTCGTTGAATTGCGTTACGCATTTGGTGACCAGTTAGGTCAGTATTCAGGGAGAATAAAAACACCAGATGAACTTTCAGAGATGGAACGAGAATTCGGTGAATTTCGTGTGTATATCGTCGAGGTCTGCCGCGACTGTTCCTGGAATCATTTGTGCTCATCTTTTGTTCTAGGAGATGGAATAGAACGTAAAGCACCTCGGCGTGTACGCACGCTTGAAGATGATGATTGGGTAAAGGGGTAATCTTTCGCTGTGCGCAGATTAGTAATTAGAGCAGGAATCTTCATAGCTGGCTTTGGCTTTATCGCCGGCTCTACTCTCTTTGCTTTTGCCTATTTCACTGTTTCTGTTCCGGATGCAAACGCATTCGTAAATAGCCAGTCAACAATTATTCAATATTCAAATGGCGAAGAAATTGGCCGCATCGGATCTGAAAACCGACAGATTGTTCCGCTAGCAAAAATTCCAATGAATGTTCGCCACGCAGTACTTGCAGCAGAAGATCGTGGCTTTTATTCAAATAGCGCATTTAGCATCACTGGTATTGCTCGCGCGGTTATTAACAATCTTCGTGGTGGTTCATTGCAGGGTGGATCAACCATTACTCAGCAATATGCAAAGACGGCCTTCTTAACACCAGAGCGCACGATTCAGCGCAAGATTAAAGAGTTGGTCATTGCAATTAAGTTAGAGAATCAGTTATCTAAAGACCAGATCTTTGAAAACTATCTCAACACTATTTACTTTGGTCGCGGCTCATACGGTGTACAAACCGCTTCCCAGCAGTACTTCAATCGCAACGTTGATCAGCTAACGGATGCGCAAGCAATTGTTATCTCTTGTATTTTGCGCTCCCCTGGTTTTTATGACCCTTCATACTCCAAAGCAAATGAGAAGCGCCTGACAGATAGATTTAAATATGTTGTAGATGGCATGGTCGAAGCAAAGTGGCTAACACCTGAAGAAGCTGCAAATATAAAGTTTCCTGTAATTGCACCGCGCGTAACATCTGGTTCGCTCAGTGGTCCTAAAGGTCACATCATCGAAGCAGTTTCAAAAGAGTTAAAGAAACTTGGATTTACTGAAGAACAGTTAATGGTTGGCGGATTAATTATTAAAACAACTATTGACCAAAAAGCACAGACTGCAGCAGTTGATGCAGTAAATAAGTTAACACCAAAAAAGGTTCCTGAAAATTTACACGTCGCACTACTTGCAATTAGACCCGGCACTGGCGAAATCGTCGCAATGTATGGCGGCGCTGATTATTTGAAACGCCAACTAAACGATGCAACACAAGCAATCGCACTTGCCGGCTCAACCTTTAAAGTCTTTGCTCTCGCTGCTGCTCTGGAAGCAGGTATTCCGCTGACATCAATGTGGAACGGTGATTCACCACAAACATTTGATGATCTTGGTAAACCGTATGAAGTTGGTAATTACGGAAACGAAGGTTGGGGCCAAGTAGATCTATTGTTCGCAACAAAGCATTCGATTAACACTGTCTATGTTCCACTTGGACAAAAAGCTGGACTAGATAAAGTTGTTGATGCAGCACGTCGTGCCGGTATTCCTGACAGCGTTGCAATGATGCCAACACCATCTGTAGCCCTTGGACCTGCAAGCCCACGCGTTATTGATGTTGCTAATGCGTACGCCACATTTGCTGCACAAGGAATTAAAGCAAAACCATATTTAGTAACAAGTGTGACTGGTTCAAATAATGGTGTGCTTTATGAAGGCAAACCACAAACCGAAGAAGTTTTCTCTAAAGAAGTTATGGCAGATTTAACGTATGCACTTAAATCAGTTGTAAATGGTGGAACTGGTGCTGCGGCTCTCGGACTTGGAAGACCAGCTGCCGGTAAAACTGGAACATCACAATCAAATGCTTCCGCTTGGTTTAGTGGATACACACCACAACTTTCGGCAGCAGTTTCTTTCTTTAGAGATGATGCAACACAAACACTTAACGGTATTGGTGGACTTACATCCGTTACTGGTGGATCTTTCCCAGCGCGCATTTGGACAGCGTTTATGAGGGGCGCACTGAAAGGCGAACCTGTTTTAGATTTCCCAGCACCATCTAATATCGGCGGCCTTGATCCAATTGTTATGACCTCAGGCGGAGTTCAGACTCCAAAGAAGTAGTAAGGCTTTGCTTCTACGCATGAAACTGAGCGTGATTTTTACTTAGCGCGCTCAGCAGTTACCCTTAGCGAGCAAGAAAAGCACTAACCCTCCTGTCACAGAAATACTGTGGCCGTCTTAGTCCAGAGGAGGTCGGGTTAACGCATGCGTCACTATGAATTAATGGTCATTCTTGATCCAGAACTTGAAGAACGCACAGTCACACCAAGCCTTGAGACTTATCTCAAAATCATCAAAGACAGCGGAGGCCGCGTCGACAAGCTCGATGTATGGGGCCGACGTCGTATGTCCTTTGAAATTTTGAAGAAAGCCGAAGGCATTTACGCAGTTGTAGATATGCACTGCGAACCAGCTGCCATCAAAGAGTTGGATCGCCAACTTAATTTGAATGAGTCAGTCTTACGCACAAAGGTTATTCGTCCAGAGTAAATTATCGGAGTAATCCGATACTTTGACGAGTATCCGTTTAGCACGGACCCCAGAGTAGATACGCAGAGAAAGAGGAAAAGAAATGGCAGCAGGAGATACAACAATCACAATGATCGGCAACCTTGTCGATGATCCAGAACTACGTTTCACACCATCAGGTGCGGCCGTAGCGAAATTTCGTGTTGCCTCAACTCCTCGTTACTTAGATAAGCAAACTAATGAGTGGAAAGATGGCGAGAGTCTCTTTTTACAATGTCAGATCTGGCGTCAAGCAGCAGAAAATGTTGCAGAGTCACTGACAAAAGGAATGCGCGTAATTCTTTCAGGTCGTCTGAAGCAACGTTCGTATGAAACTAAAGAAGGCGAAAAGCGCACGGTATTTGAGGTTGAAGTTGATGAAGTTGGTCCATCACTACGTAGTGCAACTGCAAAGGTGACACGTACACAACGTGCTGCCGGTGGTGCATCTACTGGTGCATTTGGTTCAGCTGCTGCATCAACTGAAACATTCTCAGATGATCCATGGGCTGCAGCCTCTACAACAACAGCCGGCGGCGGATGGGCAACCACCACCAACGACGAACCTCCATTTTAAATAATCCACCTATCCATCCATTCCTTCGACTAAGTAATTAGAAGAAGGGCCCGAAAAGGAGCACCACAATGGGAGCAAGAAATAACAGAGCTCTAAAAGAGCCAAAGAATAAGGGCGCAAAAGCCGCTGCCCTTAATAAGAAGTTTAAGAAGAAGCCATGCAGCTTCTGCCAGAACAAAGTTACATATATCGATTACAAAGATATTGCGACTTTGCGTAAATACATCTCTGATCGCGGCAAGATCCGTGCTCGTCGTGTAACTGGTGCATGTACACAACACCAACGCTCAATTGCTACTGCTGTGAAAAACAGCCGTGAAGTTGCGCTGTTGCCTTACACATCAAGTGCTCGATAAGGAGATATGAACCATGAAACTAATCCTTACTCGTGAAGTTCCAAAGCTTGGTGCAGCAGGAGATGTTGTAACCGTAAAAGATGGTTTCGCACGCAATTACTTATTGCCACGCGGAAACGCAATTGCATGGTCAGAAGGCGGCGAGAAGCAGATCGAAGGCATTCGTCGTGCACGTCGCGCTCGCGAAGTTCGCGATATCGACCACGCAAAAGAGATTAAGTCAGCCCTCGAGGAAGCAACTTTGAGTATTGCAGTCAAAGTTGGAACTGGCGGACGTCTATTCGGTTCAGTAACAGATAAAGATGTTGCAGCAGCAATCAAGTCAGCCACAGGCAATGACATTGATCGTCACAGCATCAAGATGACTGGCCACATTAAGAAGATCGGAAAGCACACAGCGAAGGTTTCACTTGCACACGGAGTTGTTGCAAGCGTAAACATCACTGTTGTTTCTGCTTAATTTCAAGTAATTAAACGGGCTCGCCGCTTCTGCGGTGGGCCCGTTTTACTTTGTTACTACTTCTACAAGCGCTTTCTTAAAACGCTCAGATGTAAATTGGCTCTGAGCTAAATCAAATTTTTCGCCGCCCCATGCGCGGAAATCAAAATCAATATCTGAAACAGATGCTTGAATCGCAGCCCATAACGTCCATCCATACTTTGCCATCAACGCTTGTAACCATGCACGTGCAATCTTTTCTGGACGGTGTGCTCCGTAATACGAATCAATAAGTTCAACAAGTGCTTCGTACTCCAAGAATGCTTCGGCCCATATGTTTCCAAGCTCAAAGCAAGCGTCATTGTTGCCTGAATACTCGTAATCAATTAGCCAAATCTTCTCGCCATCATCAATGAAGTTTCCCGGCAACAAGTCGTTATTGCACGGCACTGTGCCTTCATCCAACACAGCAAGTGCTTTCTTGAGATCTGCAACATGGTCAACATAATCCAAATACTTATCGGGATAAATGAATTTATTTGATTGCACAATATCTAAGTAACGCTTTTGTAGAGTAAACATATTGAATTCACTTACAAATGGTTTAGCACTGTGCAGCATGCGCACTGATTTAGCTACACGTGGCAAGTTGTTTGCAATATCTTGTGCGCCAAAAGTTTTGCCATTAATAAATCCAATAAGCAACAAACCTTGACCAGGCAAGAAGTCATGAACCTGTGCGCCAATTCCAGCTTCGGCTGCAAGGATGCTGTTTTTGTATTCATCTTCGCGGTTGATATCAAGAAGGGCGGATGAGTTACTAGAGATACGAGCTACGTATTTTTTGCCATCAGATTCGATTGCCAAGTTTCTATTTGTTAACCCACCAGATAATTCAGTTACCGATGTTCTGTTTTTTACTAAATCAACCTGATCAAGGAGCGCGCCAAAGGTGGCTTCTAGTTCTCTGGCATCGGACATAAGTTCAGGATACATTTAGGCCATGAGTAAGTCACCACTTCCTACCAGGGCAAAAATTGTCATTATTGGTGGTGGAGTTGGTGGAACCTCCGTTGCATTTCACTTAGCCGAGCTCGGTGAGAAAGATGTAATCCTTCTTGACCGCAACGAACTGACAAGTGGTTCGACGTTTCACTCTGCTGGCCTAGTCGGCCAATTACGTGCTGATCCAACTCTTACCAAGATGAATATGCACTCAGTTGATTTGTATCGCCGTTTACAAAAAACCGATACTCCCCCAAGTTGGCGCGAATGCGGCAGTATTAAATTGGCAACAACGCCAGAGCGCATGGAAGAAATTCGCAGACAAATTGGTTGGGCGCGAACATTTAATTTAGATCTCAAAGAAATTAGTCCAAAAGAAGCGCAAGAACTATTTCCGCTCATGGATCTAGAAGGAGTTATTGGCGCTTCTTATTTAGCATCCGATGGTCAAGTAGATCCATCACAACTTGCTATGGCGATGGCAGCTGGTGCGCGCGCTGGCGGCGTTCAGATATTCACACACACTCGCGTTCTCTCAATTCAAACTGAAAAAGGACGAGTTAAATCTGTAACAACAGATAAAGGCGTCATCGAGTGCGAAGTAATTGTTAACTGCGGTGGCATGTACGCACCATCTATTGCACGCATGGTCGATGTGCGTGTGCCAATTGTTCCGATGAGTCACCAATATTTAATTACCGATAACTTCATGGATCCAAACGCACCGCTGCTGCCTTCACTTCGCGATCCTGATTCGCTGATTTATTTCCGCCAAGAAGTACAAGGCTTGTTAATGGGTGGATACGAGCGCAATTCAAAGGCGTGGTCTGCTGACTATCAAAACTTTGATGACATTCCAGCGAATTTTAATAACCAATTACTCGGTGAAGATTGGGATCGCTTCGAAGAGATTGCAGTTAACTCACAACGCCGCGTTCCAAAGATGAGCGAAATTGGCGTCAAGAGTTTTATTAATGGTCCAGAAGGATTTACTCCAGATAACGAATTTTGTTTAGGAGAAACAGAAGTCGGCGGATTCTTTGTTGCTGCTGGATTCTGTGCACACGGAATTGCAGGCGCAGGTGGAATTGGAAAAGTTGTTGCCGAATGGGTTGTTGCAGGAGAACCAACAATGGATCTCTGGCACATGGATATCAAACGCTTTGGTGCTTCATATCGTTCACCTGATTTCACACTTAAACGCATCAGTGAAAATTACGAGGCGTATTACGACATTCACTATCCAGGTGAAGAACGACAGAGTGCTCGCCCTGGCAAAAAATCACCGGCTTATGATTGGCACGCAGCTAACACCGCTGTCTTTGGTGAAAAGTCTTCATGGGAGCGCGTTAATTACTACGCCAATCACGAAAGCGATGACGCCCTAAAACCATACGGATGGGCTGGTAAACACTGGTCTTCAGCTGTTGCTGCAGAGCACCGTGCAACGCGTGAAAACGCTGGTTTATTTGATGAATCTAGCTTTGCAAAAGCAATAGTTAGTGGCGCACAAGCAGCAGAGTTTTTGAATTGGGTATGTGCCAATGATGTTGTTAAAGGCGTTGGCCGCACTGTTTATACGCAAGCACTTAATACTCGCGGTGGTATCGAATCGGATTACACAGTGACTCAAACTAGTGATACCGAATTTTTTATTATTACTGGTACCGCTTTTTCTACACACGACTTCGGTTGGCTAGAAAAACAAAAGCGCGAAGGTGGATTTAACGATGTAACAATTAAAGTTGTTACAGAAGAGTTTGCATGCTTTGCACTAATGGGACCAAAGGCTCGAACAATTCTTTCAAAGGCCACAGATTACGATCTATC
>CAZNWM010000029.1:9016-11719 GCA_964576975.1 uncultured Candidatus Planktophila sp. | reverse complement strand
GCTGATAGCTTCTTGCCTTTCATTGAACTTCCTCTCACCTGACTATTTCTAGTCATATTAGGTAGGTATCACTGCCGAGTGGTCGCTTTTCCAAACGGCACCGACCCGATCACCAGTTACAAATCGGTTGATTTGATCTGGCAATTCTTCATTTAATCTCGAAGCAATCACGCGTTGCCCCGACTCTGTTTGAATTAAAAATATTGTGCTTGCACCGATATATGAGGATTCGATAATTGTTCCGACGATTCCGCGCTCGTTTGCTTGTGGCTTTGTATCAGGTGATACCAACTTGATGCGCTCTGGTCGGATATTTACTGTGGCTGTGCTGCCAAAAATCTCTTGCGCGGCTTGGCCTGAAAAGACATTTGAAACGCCTAAGAAGCGTGCGACGAATGTGCTCTCTGGTTTCTCATAGACCTGTTGCGGCGTGCCAATTTGTTCAATGGCGCCGGCGTTAAAGACAGCAATGCGATCACTCATGCGCATCGCTTCTTCTTGATCGTGGGTGACAAAGATAAATGTGATACCGGCTTCGCGCTGGATGCGCTTGAGTTCGACCTGCATCTCTTCACGCAACTGTTTATCCAGTGCGCCCAGTGGTTCATCCAGAAGCAATACTTTTGGACGAAGAACAAGCGCGCGTGCAAGTGCGATGCGTTGGCGCTGTCCGCCAGATAATTGGTGTGGCAAACGCTCTGCAACGTGTGCCAGTTTTACTGCGTCAATTGCCTCTAGTGCTTGCTTTGCGCGCTCTGCTTTAGGAATTTTTCTTGTGCGAAGACCGTATTCAACATTTTCTTGAATGCTCATGTGAGGAAAGAGTGCGTAATCTTGAAAGACTGTATTGACTGGTCGGTCAAAAGGCGCCAGCTCTGTCACATCTTGTGACTCAATGGAAATACTTCCGGTGCTAGTGCTTTCAAATCCTGCAATTAATCTAAGGACAGTTGTCTTGCCAGAACCAGATGGGCCGAGCATTGAGAAGAATTCACCGGCGTGAACATCTAAATCTAAATTGGCGACAGCGTGGACATCGTCGAAGAACTTATTGACGCCACGAAGTGAGACAAAGCCTGTGCTCAAGATTTAGACCCCTCACCCGCGTAGATATTCTGGGTGAGCATATGGGAGTAGCCGGCCCTTTTCTAGAGATTTGGGGGCAAAATCGCCTAAGACTCGAAGTCTCCCCCGCGTCCGGTGATCTTTTTCTTGCTTCTTGCTGGTCGCTCGTAAGCGACCAGCAAGGCAACAAGAACTATGGCAAAAGCGCCAATAACTATGAATTTTTCCATGGAGTTATCCGAGGACAGTCCAAACAACGAGTGCGAATACTGCAACGCCGAGTCCGACAACTGCAACTGCAGAAAGCTTCAAGAGATCGCCTGACTCTGCGATTTTCTTTGAGAGTCGTGATGCTTTTTTAATCTCTTTGAGATCAGCAATGAGCGCTTCACCTTCGCGGATTGCTGCGTACTGAGAGATGATTGAAAGAATTCCTGTGGCAGCTGCAACACCGATTGTTAGGTATTGGGTTGCATCTGTTGCATTTTCAAACTTGCCGAAAGCTGCCAAAACAAAAACAGCGATGAGCAAAAGAGTTGGTGCGATTTGAGCATGAATAATTTGTGAGCGCTTTGCATTCCAGAGTTCTAATAGCTCTTCTTCGGACATGATTTCTCTCCTATGAGTGTTGATACGTTTAACTTCGTAGGATGATTTTATGGGTCAATGGTGAATATCGCATGGTCAATTAATAGATGTTGGAGGAATTACTTGCCAGTTCGATAACTCTTCCATGCACCTGTGCTCCAGAGAGCCCATATAACTAGCAATGGTTGGAAAAACAGGCGGGTCAGTCGCGCTTGATCTGTGTCTAGTCCGAATGCATCGGTGCCGTTGATGTATTGAGAGATATTGCCTGGAAATATTGCGATGAAAAATGCTGCAGTGATCCAACCGATGCGGGTGCGGTATTTAAACAAAAAGATAAGGCAGAGTCCCAAAATTATTTCAACAACACCGGATGCGATAACAACGAAGTCTGCTTGGCTCGCCAAGATTGTTGGAACCTGTGCCTGAAACTCGGTGCGACTAGTTGTTAAGTGAGTGATGCCGGCATATGTGAGGGCTACCCCTAAAAGCGTGCGCGCGATGTGCTTAATCATTTAGCAACGATAGCGCGGGAGAGAGAAAAAGTTACTGCTCTGCCAAATAAACAGGAATAACTACCTCGTTGTATTGCAAGAAGCCAGGTTTAAATGGTGGATCAAAGCGACAGATTCTGGTTTCGGCAGAGAGTGAAATGTTTTCTTTGGCTGCAGCTGCGCGAAGGTGTTGGATTTTTTTCTCAGATAGCGCTGCCGTTGCACGGCCACGAAATGAAGTCGCAATACAGATTTCTGTATCTAGTTCGCGCAAGATAACTTGTGGATCATTCGGGTGTGGCAGGTGGCCAAATTTGGTGCCTGATGGCATTACGAAAGAGACAAACCATTCGTCTTCTCTCTCTGCCCGCTGAGATGCAATTACTGGTGCGGTCATTGCAATTTTTTGTTCTGCCTTATTACCTTTTGAAATGTATTTAAAGAGAGAACCAAATGCTGAACTTGTGGCATCGTCGTACTGTGCAGAAACTCTGACTTCAGCGATTACGCATGGTTGGTATTCGCGTACTTCGAAGTCGGCATAGGTGCGAAGTAC
>CAZNWM010000029.1:0-8916 GCA_964576975.1 uncultured Candidatus Planktophila sp. | reverse complement strand
CGATTACGCATGGTTGGTATTCGCGTACTTCGAAGTCGGCATAGGTGCGAAGTACTCGGAACTCTTGTCTCTGTGTCATGTAACTGATGGTACGCCTTATTGATAAATAGTTACTCTAAGTAAGTTAGATAAAAAGTTAGATAAAGACTACAGTTTCGATTACTCGTTCTCGTCAAACGAGCGCACCACTCTACGTAGAGGCTTAAGCAAAAACCCCGTCAGACTTGGCGGGGTTTTTGTTTGTAATAAAAAGTAGCCCTGCACGACAAAGTGCAGGGCTACTTAGTGTGCGTACCACTGGCGGGAATCGAACCCGCTACAATTCCCTTAGTGAGAGGGATGCTCTATCCAATGAGCTACAGCGGTACGCAATTTGGAATCTAGATTGATTGCGTACCGCGAAATTAAGAAACTTACTTACCTGTGTATAACTCTGAACAACTACACTAAATACATGAAACTCGTTGCTTCTTCAATTGGTGTTGCTCTGGTACTGATCTATGTTGTGGGATCCGGGCTCTGGGTTAATACCGGCGATGGTTGGTATCGCGGATTAAATCAACCATCATGGCAACCACCAGATTTTATTTTCGGAATTATCTGGCCATATAACTTTATTGTTTTGGGTTTCGCAGCCGTTATTGTCTCGCAACGATTAAGCCCCGTTTTGGTTTCGGTGTATTTATCTGTCTTTGCACTCAGCGTTGCATCTGCACTCACGTGGGCCTATCAGTTCTATCGCCCACACAATTTAGAAGCGGCATCAATTGCTCTGACATGCGTGGCTGTCCTAACAATTGCACTCGTTGTTATTGCATCTCGCGCATCATGGCCCTTGGCATTTGCGCTATTGCCATACCAACTGTGGGTCTCTATTGCTAGCTTCCTGAGTTGGACGTACGCACGACTTAATTAGTCAGTTGCGCTAACTTCTTCTCTAACTCTGCATATCCTGCCAAGAATTCGGGTGTGGCAATCTCTGTTTTCCATCGTCCACTTGTGGCAGCTTGCGGTGTTAATTCAGATTCAAAGAAATGACGCATGGCAGAGTCATCAGGCAACCCCAGGAAAGTAAGTATTGATTGATATGTTTCTTCGCGATTATGAATTGCTAAATCTTCTAGGGCAATTGTGATCTTTTGTTTTGATGGGATCTGGTGCAGCGCATTGTGGCCATCAATGAGACGTTTCTCAATCCACTCAAGTCCTTCTAATGGTGTGGTTGGTCCCCAATTTTTTGTAAGCAATGAGGCAATCACATCTCGTGGATCGCGAACCATATTTATAAAAAGTGCATTCGGAAATAGTTTTTTAATGCGGCGAGCTTGGGCAACATTGAGTGGAGTTGTTTCTACCCAATACTTTTGATTGCCATGATCTTCTTGGGATGAAATGAAATCGCGCATGAAGCGGCGGCCAGCCCACACTCTGTTGATGCGCAGATCTTTAATCAATCTATCTAGCAGTTCTTGTAATCGTTGCTTTGATATCCCAGAGTGCAATCCGCGTCCATGAGGAGGTGGTGCATCTATGTCCCACCAGTCATTCCACATTCGATCAAGAAACTCTGCTTCGATTTTAACTAGTGCTTGCTTGGCTCGGCGGCGCTTGCGAATACGACCAGTGACATTGAGTAGAGAAACATTTTCTTTTTGATCTGATTTATCGCGACCAAAGACCAGATGCAGTAATCCAGATTTATTGGCAAGGAATTTGATTTCAATTGGAACACTAGTTCTGATGTCGTTATGAGAACCTAACAAATCGCCCATAACGGTTGTGCCGCTGCGTCCAGTGCCGCCTACAAAGACAGGGCGTACTTTGTGAGTTCTCGAAGAGTTCTTCATTGCGTAAGGGTAAACCGAGGTGTATCTACTTTAGAAGTCTAGTATCTAGGTGTGGCGTATAAATTTTCTCCCGTATTCATCGGAGGTTCAGGGCGCAGCGGAACAACTGTGACTTTGAATTTATTGCAAAGACATCCACAATTTCATGCAAGCCTTCCACGTGAAATTAAGTTTCTCACCAGTCGCCATGGTTTATTAGATCTTGTATATACCCGCCCGTTTTCTGTAGAAGAAGATCTACATGGTTATCGCTATAACTTAGTAACTCGAGTGCTTCCTTTGTTGGGGCGCAATCAAATGGATTATTTCACCAGTAATCTCTTTAACCGCTGGTGGAGCGAAGAAGGTAAATCAGGTAAAGCTCGTGGATTAGTTCAGTCAATTTCTTTAGAGACTGTAGAGAACGCGCACAATGAATTTATCCAAACATTTGCTGTTGACCGCGCCCGGGCAGCACGAGAGTTCTTCTACACGCTGGCCGATGCTCAAATAAAGAAAGATGCACTTTATTTTGGTGATTCAACACCAGTAAACATGATGCATGCAGATCAGATTCATAATTTGTTACCCGAAGCTCGTTTCATAAACGTGATTCGCGATGGACGAGATGTCGCCGTTTCTATCTCCAAAGAGCGCTGGGGTCCAAATGATCCATACGAAGCGTTGTCGTGGTGGGCAAATCGTGTGCACCGAGCAGCAGTGGCACTAAAGAGCGTAGACCCTGGTTCTGTATTGCATTTTCGAATTGAAGATTTGATTGTCAACAAGCGAGAACAGTCATATGCAGATTTGTTGAAATTCTTAGCGCTAGAAGATTCTCAGACATTACGAGAATACTTTGCAGAGCAATTAACGGCAGAGAAATTACATACAGGGCGCTGGAGAACTGAAGTAAAAGATTCAAAGCGCTTTAATGCCAAGTACAAATCGCTCTGTGAATCATTAATGGCTAAAGGTATTGAAATAAAGAACGTGGATTAACCGGCAAGAATTCTGTAGCCGTTGATAATGATTACGGCTAGTCCTACAAGAATTCCGATTTGTTTGCGTGGCAACTTCACAACGATGCGCGCTGCGATAGGCGCCATCAGTGCTCCACCGAGTGCAAGACCGCCTACAGCTGCCCAATTAATGTCTAGACGATTGATGTTGATTAGAAAGCCAACACTTGCTGAGACTGCAACAATGAATTCGGCAGCGCTTACTGTTCCGATGATTTTTCGAGGTTCAATTGCAGTTGTTGTCATCATGGTTGGGGTAACAATTGGACCCCATCCCCCGCCACCGGACGCATCAACAAATCCGCCGGTGAAACCAAGATATGTGAAGTAACGCGGATTGGTGATTTGAAGATTGGTTGGTTGATGAGCAAAACTAAAAATATTTCGGTAAAGCAATAGGAAACCTAATAGCAATAGAAGTGTTGAAATAAAAATCTTGGCATTAGATAAATCAATTGAAGATAAGAATGTTGCACCAAGAAGTGCTCCGATGCCGCCTGGAATTGCGAGTTTTTTGAGCATCTTGGTATCCACATTGTCTGCGTGCCAGTGCGAAACGCCCGATACCAATGTGGTTCCAATTTCAGCAGCGTGGACAGCAGCGGATGCAACAGCAGCGGATGCTCCAAGTGTGAGCAAAAGTGTGGAGCTAGTTAAACCAAAACCCATTCCGAGTGTTCCATCGATGAGTTGAGCAATTGATCCCGCTATTGCAAAGAAAATCCAATTCATAGTAAGTACTTTAGTATTTGGTCGGTATTTTTCTGCACATCTTCTTCTCCGTCGAGCTTTAAATCTGGATTTGAAGGTCGCTCGTAATCCTGACCAACGCCAGTGAAGTTTGGAATCTCACCTTTTGCGGCCTTCTTATATAGACCCTTTGGATCGCGCTTAATACAAACTTCTACAGGTGTGTCGACAAAGACTTCGATGAAATCACCTTCATTAAAAATTGATCGTGCGCGTTGTCTATCTACTTCAAATGGACTAACGAGGGCTGTAATAACAATTAGCCCTGCATCAACCATGAGTTTGCCAACTTCTGAAACGCGGCGAACATTTTCTGCGCGATCAGCAGCAGTAAAACCAAGATCGACGTTTAACCCCATACGTAAGTTATCGCCATCTAGAACGTATGCGTGCATCCCGAGTGCATGCAATCTCTTTTCTAGAGCATTCGCAATTGTTGATTTACCTGAGCCAGATAAACCGGTGAGCCAAATCATCCGCGCGTGTTGATTCTTGGCGCTTTCACGTGCTGCTTTATTTACTTCATAGGACTGATACGTGATGTTCTCGCCACGGCGAAGTGGGTGGCGAATCATGCCAGCGCCAACACTTTGAAATGTTAGCCGGTCTACAAGAATAAAGTTACCGAATTCGCGGGACTCTTTATATGGCAACAAAGCAAGTGGTGTATTTGTGGCAATTTCTACAACCCCAATTTCATTCATCTCTAAGGCAGTCGCAGAATTTTCTTCGCCACTGTTGACATCAATACTGTGGCGAATCTTTGTCACAATCGCTGGAATTTGAGTTGGACCAGAAATCAACAAATATGAACGGCTAGGGACGAGAGCTTCTTCATTGAGCCAGACAAGGTGTGCGCTAAAGCGATCACTTGCGGTTACTTCTTCATCAACTGATGCAATCAAATCTCCGCGGGTGATATCTACTTCTGGTTCGAGAACGAGTGTGACTGCATCGCCTTCGGTGGCGCTCTGCACGTTTTTCATATCAGAGACAATATTTGAAATGGTTGCAACTTGATTGCTCGGAAAGATTGATACCCGATCACCGCATGAGATTGAGCCACGATGAATTGTGGTGCTTACACCGCGGAAATCTTCTGCGCGAACGATTGATTGAACTCGAGCACGCATTGTTATTTCAGCGCTTTTCTGTGGGTGCCAGGATTGAATGCAGTCGAGCAAGCTCTGGCCGCTATACCAAGGCATTGCATCGCTGTGGTTGATGACGTTATCGCCAGCGAGTGCGCTCATCGGAATAAAGTGAATATCTGGTAGATCAAATCGAGACAACTGAGTTAACAAATCACTCTGAATCGATGCGAACACATCGTGGCTGTAATCAACGGCATCTAACTTATTGATAGCAACGATTACGCGCGAGACTCGCATGAGATTACAGATCATCAAGTGGCGCAGAGTTTGGGTGCGAACACCTTTTGTTGCATCTACTAAAACAATTGCAATATCTGCACGGGATGCCGCAACTGCCATATTTCGCGTGTACTGCTCATGTCCTGGAGCATCGGAAATGATTAAGCGTCTGCCATCTAGTAATGACATTGAACGATATGCAACATCGATTGTGATGCCTTGTTCACGTTCTGCTTCTAGTCCATCAGTAAGCAAACTAAAGTCAATTTCACCTGCCGCAATTGTTGAACCTGCTCTGCGAACCTGACGCGCAGTACCCACAGTGTCATGGGGAACGCTATCTGTTTCAACTAAGAGTCTGCCGATTAACGTGCTCTTTCCATCATCAACGCTGCCGCATGTAAGTAATCGAAGAACTGAGGTTTGCATTTAAAAATACCCCTCATTCTTCTTTTTCTCCATGGAATCTTCATTTGGCCCGTCAATTAAACGAGTTGCTCGCTCACTAAGCTTTACGGCGAATACTTCTTCAACTATTTCTTCAACATTTTTTGCTTGTGATTGAACTGCCGCAGTTAACGGGTAGCAACCAAGAGTTCTAAAGCGAACTTCTAACATCTCAGGTACTTCACCGTCATTGAGTGGATAACGCTCGTCATCAACCATGATGAGTTGTTCGCCGCGCTTAACAACTGGGCGAACTTTTGAGAAGTAAAGAGGATTGACTTTAATTTTTTCTTGCTCGATATAACGCCAGACATCTAACTCAGTCCAATCAGAGATTGGAAAAACTCTCATCGTCTGTCCTGGTGCAAGACGAGTGTTATAGGTTCGCCACATTTCTGGGCGTTGATTGCGTGGATTCCAAGTGTGACCTTCTTCGCGAACACTAAAGATTCGCTCTTTAGCGCGAGACTTCTCTTCATCTCTTCTTGAGCCACCAATTGCGGCATCAATTTGATGAAGATCTAACGCTTGACGCAATGAAACAGTTGTCATAACTCGGGTGTACTCAGAAATGCCAGCATTAAAGGGTGTTATTCCAGATTCAACGCCTTCTTTGTTTGTATTTACAATCAAAGAAAGTGCGTTCTCGGCGACAACTTCGTCTCCGAAGCTAATCATTTCCCGAAACTCCCAAGTGGTATTTATTCGGAGTAATTGAAAAGGGATCGGGGCAGGAAAAAATGCTTTCTTTGCAAGATGCAGTAATACCGAAGAGTCTTTTCCAATTGAGTACAGCAGAACTGGTTTACGAAATGAAGCCGCGGTTTCGCGCAGAATCTCTATTGACTCATTTTCAAGGGCTTTGAGTATCGCTGTTTCTACACGCACCTTGGCACTTTACTACTACTTATTTAGAGGACCGAGTAAATATCCTGCCAAACGGCTCGCAGGTTGACCAGATCCACCATGCATCCCGTTAAAAGAAGAGGTTCCATCTTTTCCGCAGAGTGACGTGATTGCTCCGGGCCCACCTGGGTGGGAATTAATCCAATTGGTTAGGTCATAAACCTTGTCATTGATTGCGCTCCAACACTTGCTTGAAGTGTTGTTCGCTTTAACTTGCTCCATTGTGTAACCAGCAGGAGCCGCTGTCGCAGTTGGCGTTGGTGTCACTGTTGGTGTTGGCGCTGCGCCACGAATAACTTCGCCTGGAATTTCTTTATCTCCTACAGCAACTGTGACTGCAGCCTTTGATCTTCCTGTGATAACAAAGTTATACGTTCCTGCTTCTGCGGGTGCGGTGTAGCGAGAAAGATAAAGATAATTTGTTCCGCCATAAGGCTCAAAGAACTTTGTGCGCTCTGTAATTTTTAATGTAGTGCTTTTGCCAGATGGAGAAGTAATTGTGACGCTAGGAATTTGAGAATTCCGAAGTCTATTTTCGGGTCTCTTATCAACAATCAACAACTGAACAGCAACGGTATCTCCTGATTTAAACCCCGCACGAAATGCTTTCTTCTGTCCTGCTTTAGTAAATGCTGCGCGCACTGCAAATGAAATAGTTCCATCTACTAAGAGCGGCCCATTGGCTGCTGTCGTATCTGAATTAAGTAGTACAACTGGTTGATGTGCTTTCGCTGGAGCGATACCAACACATAGCAATGGGATTAATGCGAGCAGGATTTTCGTATGGCGCATTGAATTAAGTTATCTCAGAGTCAAGATAGAAGCGATACGAATTTAGCGACGTAAGAGATATGACAGAAACTTCACAGGAATTGAGCGCCTGTGCCCAGCTACCCAGCGATAGGTAAAGCGCGAAATCGGGCCCAGAAATCTAACCGTTCTCGCAAGGTTGGTGTTGCCACGTTTGGCTAGGAGAAAAGCCGCGGCATCAGCTCCGGCATATTGCTCTTTCTGATCAATCGCAATTACTTCTCGTGAGCACTGCTCGAAAGTTAAACCAAACTTTTCGAGATCAGCAACGTGATGATCGATCGCCTCAAAATCTAACTTCTTGCCAACCCAGAAAATGGAGTTTCTACATAGTTCACACTGTCCATCATAGAAAACTAAAAGCTTGGACATGTGTGAGCCATCCCACTCGATTTCATAAAAAAATTCTAACTCACATTTATTGAATTGTCGGTTTAAGATTTGTCTAAGACATCGGAGAAATCAATGTTTAGCAAAATTCACTTCATCAAGAAAATTGATGTGCGCCTTATAAACCTGTTCAACAACTTAAGCATGCAAGCGCTGCGCGTCTCTCTTGGCATCATCTTTGTCTGGTTTGGTGCGCTTAAAGTCTTTGCCGAGAGTCCAGCAAATGATCTGATTACAAAGACAATATATTGGTTTAATCCAGACATATTTATTCCAGTTTTAGGTGTTTGGGAGATGGCAATCGGAGTGTGCCTTCTTATTCCAACTCTGATTCGTGCTGGTTTGTTCTTACTCGCTCTTCAGATGCCAGGAACTTTTTTACCCTTGATTCTTCTACCAGAAGTCTGTTTTACAACTTTTCCTTTTGATTTAACACTTGAAGGTCAATACATTGTTAAGAATTTAGTTTTAATTGGAGCTGCGATGGCTGTTGGTGGAAAACTGACACCTTTGGCGAATAAGAAGTAAATCCCTACTGCTTCTCAACTTTTATCACGTCACCGAAGGTGCCTGATTCGATGACGGTAATTCTGTAACCATTGTTTGCTGTGCTCTCGCCTTGCTTTAGTGGTGCAGACGCCATGAACACTGCGTGCCGTTCAATGGTGCGACCAATAGGTAGCGATAACTTCATGCCATATCCGTGTTCTGATTTGGTTAAATCAATTTCATAAGCAATAACACCTTGCGATTGCACTGGGTGCTTATAGAACAATCCCCCTGGGCGCAGGCTTTCCACAACAACAACCTTTGTTGGCGAAATAGGAATAACTACAGCCTTGCTCTCGGTAGTTTGAACAGTAGAAGGCGCTATCCAATGAGTAGTGGTTGTGCTATCTGACTTACATTGCACTTGAGATTCGCGCATAAAACCAAGACGCAATTTTTCCCATGTAGTTAAATCACCGCCCCATGGCGTCATTAACGTTAGATTACCCATTCCATATTCTGTATTGATATCTCTCTTTCCATCACCGTAGCGATCATCAAAACCAACACCAGCGTGCATGATTTCGTGAATCCACCAAAATGGATGACTAAGCAATGTGTACCTGCTGCTTTGCGGGTTAGAGGCGAATGCAGCGTACTCAGTCATTACATTGGTAACGCGACCTTCGTTTGTTTCAAGTGCGCCGATGGCTGCTTGTGAGAAAACCGAAGCATCTGTTCCTGGCGGTGGAACAATGATTGCCAGATTTGCACCGGTGAAATCAATTGAGGAGTCGACAGCTGCAACGAGGTCTTTGTTGAATTTCACGTGGGATGGAGTATTCCAGTTTGAATGATGAACAAGTCCATAGCTCGCCAGCGTTGTATCCATTTTGAAATAAT
>CAZNWM010000028.1:0-13124 GCA_964576975.1 uncultured Candidatus Planktophila sp. | reverse complement strand
AGACTGTTGATTCATTGATGCGTCTCGACTTGCCAGCTGGCGTCGACATCGAGATCAAGCTCTAAGGAAAGGACGAGAAACATGACATATACAACTCAAGCTGCCGGCTCGTCCATCAAGGGCGTCCTCGGTAAGAAGCTCGGAATGACACAAGTTTTCGATGCCAACAACAAGATGATTCCTGTAACAGTAGTTTCAGTTGAATCATGTGTTGTTACGCAAATTCGCACACCTGAAAAGGATGGCTACTCAGCCGTGCAACTTGCTTACGGTGCAATCGATCCAAAGAAAATTTCTAAGCCGCTAACAGGCCACTATGCAAAGGCAGGCGTCACTCCTCGTCGCTCCGTTGCAGAACTGCGCACATTGTCTGCAGCTGATTACACAGTTGGTCAAGAAATTGGCGCAACAACATTTGCAGCTGGTGACATCGTTGATGCAACCGGCACAAGCACAGGTAAAGGAACTGCTGGTGTTATGAAGCGCCACGGTTTCGGTGGTCTTGGTTCATCTCACGGTGTTGATCGTAAGCACCGTATGCCAGGTTCAATCGGTGCTTGCTCTACACCAGGTCGCGTTTTCAAGGGAATGCGCATGATGGGCCGTATGGGTGCAGAGAAAGTCACAACTCAGAATCTTCTCGTTCAGTCAGTTGATGCAGAAAACAACTTGCTACTTATCAAGGGTTCAGTTCCTGGTCCTGACGGTGCATTGGTCTTCATCCGCTCTGCTGCTAAGAAGGCAATCTTTGAAACAGCATCAGGAAAGGTTGGTGCATAACCATGGCGCTTACCGTTGAAGTTAAAAACGCAGAAGGAAAGAAAGTTGGAAGCGTTGATCTTCCATCAGAAATCTTTGATGCGCAGACAAATATTCCTTTGATCCACCAAGTCGTTACAGCTCAACTTGCAGCTGCACGTCAAGGTACTCAAAAGGCTAAGAACCGTGGTGAAACTTCTGGTTCAGGTAAGAAGCCGTTTAAGCAGAAGGGAACAGGCCGTGCACGTCAGGGTTCTGTTCGCGCTCCGCTACAACGCGGTGGTGGTGCAGCACATGCTGTTCGCCCACGTTCTTACTTCCAGCGCACACCAAAGAAGATGATCGCACAAGCACTTCGCGGCGTCCTCTCTGATCGTCAGCGCAACGAACGTATCCACGTTATCGACTCTGTAACAGCAGCTCCTTCAACAAAGGCAGCGCTTGCAGCAGTTCGTCAGTTCTCAACACGTAAGAACCTTTTGGTTGTTGTCTCACGTAACGAAGACGCTGCATGGCGTTCACTTCGCAACGCTGATGATCTACACCTTCTAGTTCCAGATCAGCTAAATGCATACGACATCTTGAAGAGCGATGACGTTGTCTTCTCAGAAGCAGCGATCAACGACTTCCTTAAGGCTAAGACTGCAGCAAAGGCAGCCGGTAAGTCTGTTAAGTCTGTTGCACGTGAAAGCGAGGTAACAGCATGAAAGATCACCGCGACGTCTTGCTAGCGCCAGTAGTTTCTGAAAAGAGCTACGGATTGCTAGATGAGAACAAGTACACATTCATTGTTGCTCCAGATGCCAACAAGACTGAAATCAAGATTGCAGTCGAGAAGGTTTTCGGAGTCAAGGTCATAAGTGTTAACACTATGAACCGCATCGGAAAGAACAAGCGCACACGTTTTGGTGATGGAAAGCGCAAAGACACAAAGCGAGCAATCGTTCATGTGGCCGCTGGCGACCGTATCGACATCTTCGGAGGTCCCGTTTCCTAAGGGCAACCTTACGAATAGGGATTTCTAGAAAAGGATCATCATGGCACTTCGCAAACTTAAGCCAACGACCCCCGGTCAACGCGGCGCAAGCGTTCCTGATTTCGCTGAAATCACACGCACAACTCCTGAAAAGTCATTGGTACGTCCAATCCACTCAAAGGGTGGCCGTAACAATCAAGGTCGCATCACAGTTCGCCACCAAGGTGGAGGACACAAGCGTGCATACCGTCTGATCGATTTCGTCCGTAACGATAAGGATGGAATTCCAGCAAAGGTCGCACACATTGAATACGACCCAAACCGCACAGCGCGTATCGCACTTCTTCACTACGCAGATGGAGAAAAGCGTTACATCATCGCTCCAAATAAACTTGAGCAAGGTGCAACAGTTGAAAACGGTCCAAAGGCCGATATCAAACCTGGAAACAACTTGCCTCTTCGTAACATCCCAGTAGGAACTGTTGTTCACGCAATTGAACTTCGTCCAGGTGGCGGAGCAAAGATTGCTCGTTCAGCAGGTGCAAGTGTTCAACTCGTTGCTAAAGAAGGTGCGTACGCGCAACTTCGTATGCCATCAGGTGAAATTCGCAACGTAGATGTTCGCTGCCGTGCAACTGTTGGTGAAGTTGGAAACGCAGAACAATCCAACATCAACTACGGAAAAGCTGGCCGCAAGCGTTGGTTAGGTATTCGCCCAACTGTTCGTGGTGTTGTTATGAACCCTGTAGATCACCCACACGGTGGTGGTGAAGGTAAGACTTCTGGTGGACGTCACCCAGTGACTCCATGGGGTAAGCCTGAAGGCCGCACTCGTAAGAAGAAAGCATCAGATTCAATGATCGTCCGTCGTCGCAAGTCGAATAAGAAGCGGTAGGAGCCCTAATGCCACGTAGTTTAAAGAAGGGTCCATTCGTTGATGGACATCTACTTAAGAAAGTAGATGCTCAAAATGCAGCGAATACCAAGAACGTGATCAAGACCTGGTCACGCCGCTCAATGATCATTCCTTCAATGATCGGACACACCATCGCAGTACACGATGGTCGCAAGCACATTCCTGTATTCGTAACTGATGCGATGATCGGACACAAGCTTGGTGAGTTCTCACCAACTCGTACTTTCCGTGGTCACATCAAGGGTGAAGATCGGAAGGCTACTCGTGCCTAATACAACTGATAAAGCAGCAGCTACTACAGCAACAACTCCTGCAACAACTCAGGAAGTGTTGATTGCTCGCGCAATCTTGCGCGACATTCGCCACACACCACAGAAGGCACGTCGTATCGTCGATTTGATTCGTGGACAACGCGCTGATGAAGCACTCTCAATTTTAAAGTTCGCACCACAAGCTGCAGGACAAGATGTGTACACACTTCTTGCTTCCGCTGTTGCTAACGCAAAGCAGAAGAATCCAGCAATTCGTGATGCATCTGAACTCTGGGTTGTCGAAGCACTCGTAGATGAGGGACGCACAATGAAGCGTTTCCGTCCACGTGCACAAGGACGCGGTTTCAGAATTCTTAAGCGAAGCAGCCACATCTCAGTTGCTGTTTCAGATAGCAAGAAGGGAGCGACCAAGTAATGGGTCAAAAAGTAAACCCACACGGCTTCCGTCTTGGAATTACCACTGAATTCAAATCACGTTGGTATGCAGACAAGTTGTACAAGGATTATGTAAAAGAGGACGTTGAAATTCGTCGTCTTATGCAAAAGGGCATGGAGCGCGCAGGTGTTTCACGTATCGAAATCGAACGTACACGTGAGCGCGTACGTATCGATCTATATACAGCTCGTCCAGGAATTGTTATCGGTCGTCGTGGACAAGAAGCAGACCTTCTTCGTCAGCGCCTAGAGAAGTTAACTGGCAAGCAAGTTCAGTTAAACATTCTTGAAGTTAAGAATCCTGAAACTGACGCACAGCTCGTTGCGCAAGGAATTGCTGAGCAGCTAGCTGCTCGTGTTTCTTTCCGTCGTGCAATGCGTAAGTCAATGCAGACAGCGATGAAAGCTGGCGCACAAGGTATTCGTGTTCAGTGCGGTGGACGTCTTGGTGGAGCAGAAATGTCTCGCTCAGAGTTCTATCGTGAAGGTCGCGTTCCTTTGCACACACTTCGTGCAGATATTGATTACGGTTTCTATGAAGCACATACAACTTTTGGTCGTTTAGGCGTAAAGGTCTGGATCTACAAGGGTGAAGTAATCGAATCTCGCGCAGAGCGCGCTGCTTCAGCACTTGCTGCTGCTCGTGCTCCAAAGCCAGAGCGTCGCGGACCACGCACACCACGTGCGCCACGCGGTGAAGTAACAACCTCACACGTTTCTGATTCAGCAGTTGCAACTCTTGAAGCACCTGCTGCTGGTACAGAAGGAAGCGAGGCATAAATGTTAATTCCACGTCGCGTTAAGCACCGTAAGCAGCACCACCCATCACGTAAGGGTTCTGCAAAAGGTGGAACAGTTGTTGCCTTCGGTGACTTCGGAATTCAAGCTCTTGCACCTGCTTACGTAACAAACCGTCAGATTGAAGCAGCACGTATTGCTATGACTCGTTACATCAAGCGTGGTGGAAAGGTATGGATCAACATTTATCCAGACCGTCCATTAACAAAGAAGCCTGCTGAAACTCGTATGGGTTCCGGTAAGGGATCTCCTGAATGGTGGATCGCAAACGTAAAGCCTGGTCGCATTATGTTTGAAATTTCTGGTGTTACAGAAGCAATCGCTAATGAAGCTATGCGTCTTGCTATTCACAAGCTTCCAATGAAGTGTCGTGTTGTTCGTCGTGAGGAGGCATAAGTGGCTACTACAAATACAAATGAAGTATTACGCCAATTATCAGCAGAAGAGCTAACTAATAAGTTGCGTGAAGCTAAGGAAGAACTTTTCAACCTTCGTTTCCAAGCAGCAACTGGTCAACTCGAAAGCCATGGCCGACTCGGAGCAGTACGCAAAGAGATCGCTCGCATCTACACGATCGTTCGCGAACGTGAACTAGGAATCGGAGGCGCTGCATGAGCGCAGTAAACGAAGATCGCGGTTCACGTAAGACTCGTGAAGGAATTGTTGTAAGTGACAAGATGGATAAGACCATCTCTGTTGAAGTTTCAGATCGCGTAAAGCACGGTCTGTATTCAAAAGTTATGAGCCGTTCAAGCAAACTGAAGGCACATGATGAGAAGAACGAAGCAGGTATCGGTGATCGCGTATTGATCATGGAAACTCGCCCAATTTCTTCAACTAAGCGCTGGCGTTTAGTTCAAATTATCGAGAAAGCTAAGTAGGAGGAAGAAATGATTCAACAAGAGTCGCGCCTTCGCGTGGCGGATAACACTGGAGCTAAAGAGCTTCTGTGTATTCGTGTACTCGGTGGCTCCTCCCGTCGTTATGCCGGTATCGGAGACATCATCGTCTGTTCTGTTAAGGATGCAATTCCTGGCGGACAAGTTAAGAAGGGTGAAGTCGTTAAGGCTGTCATCGTTCGTACAGTTAAGGAACGTCGTCGTCCAGATGGTTCCTACATTAAGTTTGATGAGAACGCAGCAGTAATTTTGAAAGCTGATGGCGAACCACGCGGAACTCGTATCTTCGGACCGGTTGCACGTGAACTTCGCGATAAGCGCTTCATGAAAATTATTTCGCTTGCTCCGGAGGTGTTATAAAAAATGGCAAAGATTAAGAAATCTGACTCTGTTTTGGTAATCGCCGGAAAAGATAAGGGCGTTACAGGAAAAGTTATCGATGTTCTCGGTGACCGCATCCTCGTTGAAGGTGTGAACCGCGTAAAGCGCCACACAAAAGAGCAGACTGGTGAGCGCGGCGTAAAGGTCGGCGGAATCATCACTGTTGAATCTTCAATTCACATTTCAAATGTCATGGTTGTTGATGCAGATGGCAAGGCATCACGCCTTGGCTCTCGCAAGAATGATGACGGCAAAAATGTACGCATCTCGCGTCGTACCGGAAAGGACATCTAATGTCGACGACACTTGATGTACGTCTAAAGTCTCGCTATCGCAGTGAAATTGCGCCAGCGCTAAAAACACAATTCGGTTTCAAAAACCCTATGCAGATCCCAACACTCGTAAAGATTGTTGTGAATATGGGTGTTGGCGAAGCCGCTCGTGATTCAAAGCTCATCGAAGGCGCAGTACGTGACCTTGCAGTTATCACTGGCCAAAAGCCACAAGTAACTAAGTCACGTAAATCAATCGCACAATTTAAGTTGCGTGAAGGACAGCCAATCGGCGCTCACGTAACAATGCGTGGCGATCGTATGTGGGAGTTCGCAGATCGTCTGCTTTCAATCTCTCTTCCACGTATCCGCGACTTCCGTGGACTTTCACCAAAACAATTTGATGGCAAGGGAAATTACACATTCGGTCTCACCGAACAAGTTGTGTTCCCTGAAATCGAACAAGACAAAGTTGATCGTCCGCGCGGTATGGACATCACCATTGTTACAACAGCTAAAAACGATGACGAAGGTCGTGCACTTCTTAAAGCGCTCGGTTTTCCATTCAAGGAGGCATAAGAGATGGCAAAGACATCACTGAAGGTAAAGGCAGCTCGCAAGCCAAAGTTTAAGGTTCGCGGCTATACCCGTTGCCAGCGTTGTGGTCGTCCACACGCTGTCTACCAAAAGTTCGGCATCTGCCGTATCTGCTTCCGCGAAATGGCACACCGCGGTGAACTTCCTGGCATCACAAAAGCAAGCTGGTAATTTTTTTAACCCAACAACTACGAAATAGGTCCATTAGATAAATGGAAACCAATTCGAGAAAGGCCACAGGCCACGTATGACAATGACAGATCCGATCGCAGACATGTTGGCTCGTCTGCGCAACGCGAACTCTGCCTACCATGATTCGGTTTCAATGCCGTCTTCATCGGTCAAGGTTCGTATCGCAGCAATCCTTCAAGAAGAGGGATTTATTGCTGGATACCGCGTTGATTCAAATGCAAATGGCGTAGGCAAGACACTTGTTCTTGACCTTAAGTTCGGTACAAACCGCGAGCGTTCAATCGCAGGTCTTCGCCGTGTTTCAAAGCCAGGACTTCGCGTGTACGCAAAGTCAACTGCACTTCCAAAAGTTCTTGGTGGTCTGGGCGTTGCAATCATCTCAACATCATCTGGTTTGTTAACAGATAAGCAAGCAAACAAGAAGGGCGTAGGCGGAGAAGTTCTCGCCTATGTATGGTAATTACAGATGTCACGTATTGGACGTATGCCAATTACCGTTCCTAGCGGTGTTGAAGTAACAATTTCTGGTCAGAGCGTTGCAGTTAAGGGACCTAAGGGTTCACTTGCACTAAACGTTGCTGAGCCAATCAGAGTTTCACAAGAGGGAAGCGTCATCACTGTCGCTCGCCCAAATGAAGAGCGCATTACTCGTTCACTTCACGGTCTATCACGCACACTCGTTGCTAATTTGATTGAGGGCGTAACAACTGGTTACACACTCACAATTGACATCGTTGGTGTTGGTTACCGTGTTGCTGAAAAAGGTAAAGACCTTGAGTTCCAACTTGGTTACAGCCACGTAATTAACTTCGCAGCACCAGAAGGAATTACTTACAAGGTTGAGTCACCAACAAAGTTGCACATCTCAGGAATTGATAAGCAGCTCGTAGGCGAAACCGCCGCAAAAATCAAAAAGCTTCGCAAGGCTGATCCTTACAAGGGCAAGGGCTTGCGACTCACAGGCGAAGCTGTTCGCCGTAAGCAAGGAAAGACAGGTAAGAAGTAATGGCTATCGGTGTAAAGGTCCGTAAAGGTTCGGCAACAAATGCTCGCGCCCGTCGTCACTTCCGCGTGCGCAAGAAGGTCTCCGGAACTTCTGCTCGCCCACGTCTAGTTGTATCTCGCTCTGCTCGTCACTTGTTCGTGCAGATTGTTGATGATTCAACATCAAAGACACTTGCTTATGCATCAACCATGGAAGCAGATCTACGTAATGACAAAGGCGATAAGACAGCAAAGTCTCGCCAAGTTGGTGCGTTAATTGCTAAGCGTGGAAAAGAAGCGGGAATTTCTACCGTTGTCTTTGACCGCGGTGGCAATAAGTACCACGGCCGTATCGCAGCTCTTGCAGATAGTGCACGAGAGAATGGATTGGAGTTCTAATGGCTATTGATCCAACCTCAGCAGCACCATCAACTGGTGGTAACACATCAGGTAAAGGTGGTCGCGAACGTCGCGAACGTCGTGATGATCGTCAACAAGAGAAGAGCCCATACACAGAGCGCGTTGTATTCATCAACCGCGTATCTAAAGTTGTAAAGGGTGGTCGTCGCTTCTCATTCACAGCACTTGTTGTTGTGGGAGATCAGAACGGAACAGTTGGAATTGGTTATGGAAAATCTAAGGAAGTTCCACAAGCGATTGCAAAGGCTGTAGAAGAAGCAAAGAAATCATTCTTCAAAGTGCCACGTGTTCAAGGAACAGTTCCTCACCCAGTTCAAGGTGAAACTGCAGCAGGCGTTGTACTACTTCGCCCAGCTAGCCCAGGTACCGGAGTTATTGCTGGTGGACCTGTGCGTGCAGTTCTTGAGTGCGCAGGAATTACTGATGTCCTAACAAAGTCACTCGGATCAAATAACGCGATCAACATGGTTCATGCAACTGTTGCTGCGTTGAAGATGCTTGAGTCACCAGCAGCTATCGCGGCACGTCGCGGTCGCCCACTAGAAGATGTTGCACCAGCTGCAATCATTCGTGCTTCACAGATGACAGTAGGTGCGTAATGGGACGCTTGAAAGTTACTCAAATTCGCTCAAAGGTTGGCAATAAGCCAGAACTACGCGAAACACTTCGCTCTCTTGGTCTCAAGAGAATTAACGATGTTGTTGTAAAAGAAGATCGTCCAGAAATTCGTGGCATGGTTAACGCCGTTCGCCACATGATCAAGGTTGAGGAGGTTGAATAAAGATGACGTTAAAACTTCATCATCTCCGTCCAGCCCCTGGTGCTAAGAAAGCTAAGACTCGTAAGGGTCGCGGTGAAGCATCAAAGGGTAAGACTGCTGGTCGTGGTGGCAAGGGAACTCGCGCCCGTAACCAGGTTCGTGCAGGTTTCGAAGGTGGACAACTACCTTTGGTAATGCGCTTACCTAAGTTGCGCGGATTTAAGAACCCAGCCCGCATCGAATACCAAGCTGTCAATGTTTCAACAATTAATGCTCTCTATCCAAAGGGTGGAGATGTAACAGTTGCTGATCTCATTGCAAAGGGTGCAGTTCGCGACAGCCTTCCTGTAAAGGTTCTAGGCAATGGCGAAATTTCAGTCAAAGTAAATGTGACCGCACATGGATTCTCTGGTTCAGCAGTTGAAAAAATTGCTGCAGCAGGTGGATCGACTAAGACTCTTTAATTCATTACACACAAAGATTGATTAGGAAGAGGGAGAAAATCTGATGCTTTCAGCATTCGGTATGGCCTTTAAGACCCCTGAACTACGAAAGAAGATTTTCTTCACTCTTTCAATCATGGCTTTGTTTCGTTTTGGATCTGTAGTTCCAACACCTGGTGTGTCATACACAAACGTTCAACAGTGTTTGAAGCAGGTTGAAACAGGCGGACTCTTCGGTCTCATCAACCTATTTAGCGGTGGAGCGCTCTTGCAGCTCTCTGTTTTCGCACTCGGCATCATGCCTTACATCACCAGCTCAATCATTATTCAGCTCTTAACAGTTGTAATTCCTCGCTTTGAAACACTGAAAAAAGAAGGCCAATCCGGAACTGCAAAGCTAACTCAATACACACGTTACTTAACGATTGGTTTAGCAGTACTTCAAGCAACAGGTTTGGTTGCAGTTGCTCGTACACCTGGTCGTCTGATTTCTGGTTGCGACTTAGCAATTATTCCGGATACATCATGGCAAACCATCATCACAATGATTGTTGTTATGACAGCCGGTACATCTGTGGTCATGTGGCTCGGCGAACTTATTACTGACCGTGGTGTCGGTAACGGTATGTCTATTCTTATCTTTACATCTATTGCAGCTGGATTCCCAAGCAACTTGTGGAGCATCAGATTGCAAAAGGGTCTCTTCGCATTTATCTTCGTAATTGCAGTTGGAATCTTGGTTATTGCAGCGGTTGTATTCGTTGAGCAAGCCCAGCGCCGTATTCCAGTTCAGTATGCAAAGCGCATGGTTGGACGCCAGAGCTACGGTGGAACAAGTACATACATTCCAATCAAGGTAAACCAAGCTGGCGTTATTCCAGTGATCTTCGCTTCATCACTTCTTTATATTCCGTCTTTGATTGTTAACTTCACAAATAGCCAATCAGGATGGGCTGTATGGATTAGTCGTAACTTCGTTACTGGTGATCACCCAATTTATGTTGCAACGTATGCAGCGCTCATTATTTTCTTTACTTACTTCTATGTAGCAATCACATTTAATCCAGATGAGGTTGCAGATAACATGAAGAAGTACGGTGGTTTCGTACCTGGTATTCGCGCGGGACGTCCAACATCTGAATACCTTCAGTATGTTCTTTCACGCATTACCGCACCAGGTTCTATCTACTTATCTTTGGTTGCAATTATTCCAATCGGTGCCCTCATTCTCTTTGGTGCTACTCAAAACTTCCCATTTGGTGGAACAGCGATCTTGATCGTTGTCGGTGTTGGTCTTGATACTGCCAAGCAGATTGAAAGCCAATTGCAGCAACGTTCATATGAGGGGTTCTTGCGCTAATGCGTTTAGTCCTGGTTGGACCACCAGGTGCGGGCAAAGGTACGCAGGCGCAATTCCTCTCCGAGCACTATTCAATTCCACATATTTCTACTGGTGACATTTTTCGCGCCAATTTAAAGGCTGGAACACCACTTGGTGTGCAGGCTCAAAAGTTTATGGATGCTGGCGAACTTGTTCCAGACTCAGTTACAAATGAGATGGTTAAAGATCGCCTCACTCACGCAGATACTGCAAACGGCTTTTTGTTAGATGGTTTTCCACGAAATGTGGCACAGGCACAAGTTCTCTCAGAAGTTTTATCAGAGAAAAAGACACCGCTTGATGCTGTCCTTGAACTTCAAATCGATGATGCAGAAATCATCTCTCGTTTGAATAATCGCAGAAGCGTTGAATCACGTGCCGATGATGCTGAAGAAGTAATCATTCATCGCCTCAAGGTTTATCACGACCAAACTGCACCAATTATTGATTATTACCGCACCGAAGGATCACTCATCACAATTAGCGCAACTGGCGCAGTAGATGAAATCACAAAGCGTGCAATTGCAGCTCTTGGCAACAAATAAGTAGCACGCTCATGGCAATTCAAATCAAGACTCTAGATCAGTTAAAAACCATGCGTCGCGCCGGATTACTGGTTGGACAAACATTAGATTTAATGCGCGAATCCATAAAGGTAGGAATGCGCACAGATGCACTAGATGCAATTGCAGCCGCAAATATTAAGCGCGGTGGCGCCACATCTAACTTCAAGGGTTATCACGGATATCCAGCAACTATTTGCATCTCACTCAATGATGAAATTGTTCACGGCATTCCAGGGGATCGAATCATCGAAGATGGTGACGTTGTTTCAATTGATTGCGGCGCAATCATTGATGGGTGGCACGGAGACGCCGCATTTTCAGTAATCGTGGGTCAAGCCGATCCTGAAGACCAAAAGATGTTAGATGTCTGCGAAGAATCTATGTGGCGCGGAATCGCTGCTGGAAAATCTGGTGCACGCCTAAGCGATATTGGTTATGCAATTGAGCAATACATCAATTCACAGGGGCGTTATGGAATTTTGCAGGAGTATGGTGGACATGGAATTGGTACAGAAATGCACCAAGAACCACACGTACTTAACTTTGGTAAGGCAGGAAATGGTCCAGAAATAGTTCCAGGGTTTGCACTTGCAATCGAACCGATGATTACTCGCGGTACTGCAAAGACTCGCGTACTTGCAGATGAGTGGACAGTTGTTTCGCAAGATAACTCTCGCGGCGCACACTTTGAAAACTCATATGCGATCGCACCTGATGGAAAACCTTTTGTTCTAACGGCCATCGATGGCGGCCGGGCGAAGCTGGCTAGCCTGGGAGTAGAAGTCAGCGAACTCCTCTCGTAAGCGAGAATGACAGCTGATTTGCCCCAAAAATCTCCAAAAATGAACGTGTGGATAGCGAGAAATCTGGCCAAAGTAGGGGTATAAGCCCGATTTCCCTTCAATGGGGGACTGCCTTTAGACTGCACCTTCGCACTCCATGCATAAATAGAGAAGTAGGTACACGTTTGGCTAGTAAAGATGGTGCAATCGAAATCGAAGGCACTGTTGCTGAAGCGCTACCTAACGCGATGTTTCGCGTGGAGCTAACGAATGGGCACAAAATTCTTGGGCACATCAGCGGAAAAATGCGAAAGAACTACATTCGTATTTTGCCTGGTGATCGTGTCATCGTTGAATTAAGTCCATATGACCTCACCCGAGGTCGAATTGTTTTCCGTCACAAGTAATTAGGAGCAGTAACAATGAAGGTACAACCAAGCGTTAAGAAGATTTGCGATAAGTGCAAAGTCATTCGACGCAAAGGTCGTGTCATGGTTATCTGCGAAAACTTGCGACACAAACAACGTCAGGGATAAAACCCTTTAGCGAACAAACGCGCTATGCGACTTTGTTAAGAAATTAACAAAGACCTCTGGACCGGTAGGCCAGAGAACAGCATGGCGGAGGACCTTCCGGATTAAAGAAATGGCAAACACATGGCACGTCTTGTTGGTGTCGATCTTCCGCGCGAAAAGCGCGTTGAGGTTGCACTTACCTATATCTTCGGAATGGGTTTAACCCGTTCCCAAAAAACATTAGCCGCAACTGGTATCAGTCCTGATACTCGCGTAAAGGATCTTCAAGAGCCTGAGCTTGCAAAGCTTCGCGAATACATTGAGGCAAACTTCAAGATTGAAGGCGATCTTCGCCGTGAAATCTCCGGTGACATCCGTCGCAAAGTTGAAATTCAAAGCTACCAAGGCATTCGTCACCGCAAGGGACTTCCTGTTCGTGGTCAGCGCACACATACAAATGCACGTACTCGTAAGGGTCCACGTAAAGCAATTGCAGGTAAGAAGAAGGTGACTAAGTAATGGCCGCTCCTAAAGCAAAGACTGCTGCTCCAGTAAAGGGCAAAGTCAAAATGCGTAAGAAAGAAAAGAAGAATGTTGCTGTTGGAAATGCTTATATTAAGAGCACTTTCAATAACACAATCATCTCTATTACTGACACAACAGGCGCTGTTATCTCTTGGGCTTCATCTGGCCAAGTTGGTTTCAAGGGTTCCCGTAAGTCCACTCCATTCGCAGCACAGCTTGCAGCAGAAGCAGCAGCACGTCGCGCACAAGAG
>CAZNWM010000027.1:0-13645 GCA_964576975.1 uncultured Candidatus Planktophila sp. | reverse complement strand
AAAGACGCAAAAACCATTACGCCAACTTCTCGCGGAAACTCCGCAAAGGGATTGGCGAATTTATTCTTGTACTTATTGATCAATCGTTATCCAAGTGCTTCGCCAGCTGCATCTTCACGCGCAGCAGCATAATCTTTGTTTGTACGAAGCGGTGCTTCACGCAACATTAATGCCAGCACTATTCCCAAAGCTGTAACTGGTGCGGCAGCCATGAAAACAATGTGGAAAGAGTTAACGAAGGCATCAAGGGCGGTATTTTGAACCACCAGTGGAAGTTCCTTGAGCACTGATGTGTTGGAAGAGAGTTGCTCAAGTTTGGCAGAATCAAAGCTGGCTGCAGCTGCAGGATTTGTTACTGCAAGTTCGCCAAAGCCTGATTGCAAATAGTGCGTTACACGATTTGTCAGAATACTTCCAAAAAGTGCGGTGCCAAAAACACTACCGAGAGATCTAAAGAATGTGTTTGAACTTGTTGCTACACCCATGTCTTTGAAATCAACTGAGTTTTGAAGAGCAATGACAATTGTCTGCATCGAGAGACCAAGGCCTGCTCCGATAAGAATTGAAAACACTGCAAGCTGCCAGAACGGAGTCTCGCGAGTCAGAGTCACCATAAGCAGTATTCCAACAGTCATAAGTGTTGTACCCATCACCGGAAACTTCTTGTATTTGCCAGTTTTTGTGATTGCCTTACCGCTAAAAATTGAAGTTGAAACAATTCCGAGCATAAGAGGAATTAGCTTTAATCCTGCTTCAGTGGCAGATGCACCCTTTACGACCTGTAGATACAAAGGCAACATTACAATCGCACCGAACATGCCAGCACCTATGACTGCGCCAAGAACTGATGTCAAAGTGAAGGTGTGATTCTTGAATAGCTCGAGAGGCAAAATTGGTTCTTTAGCTTTCGACTCCCAATAGATAAAGAGAGCAACTAAAACAAATCCTGCAAGCAAATAAGTAATGGTTCGGGGATCTAACCAACCATTTTCAGGTCCGTAAATTGAAACAGTAAGAAGAATTGAAACCGTAGCAGCAACCATAAGAATTGCACCGAGAAAGTCAATCGAGTGCTCGCGCTTAACCTTTGGAATATGAAGTACAGCTGAAGTTATGAGTAACGCAGCAATTCCAAATGGAAGGTTGATGTAGAAAATCCAGCGCCATCCAGTGATACCCAAAATAGTTGCGTGATCTGAGAAAAATCCTCCAAGCAAAGGACCTGCAACGGATGACAGACCCCATACTGCACCGAAATAACCTTGGTAGCGACCGCGTTCGCGAGGAGGGACGATATCTCCAATTATTACGAAAGTTAGTGCCATCAGTCCGCCGGCACCCAAACCTTGAAGCGCGCGTGTAGCAATTAACTCAGTCATGTTCTGCGAAGCGCCAGCCAGGAACGAACCAATCAAAAATGTAACAATTGCAAATTGGAAAACAATACGTCGGCCGTAGATGTCAGAAATTTTTCCGTACAGCGGAGTAGAGGCAGTAGAAGTTAGAAGATATGCGGTCACAACCCAGGTGTAATGATTTAGCCCGTTAAAGTCTTCCACAATACTTTTAAGTGCAGTCGAAACGATAGTTTGATCTAGAGCTGCAAGAAGCAAGCCGGTCATAAGGCCGCCCAAAATAACCATGATCTCTCGGTGTGTATGTACTTTCACGGGCGCAGTATTCATTCAGGGTGCCTCTCAAAAACAATTTGTCTATCTATGAATGTGGCGTAGCCACATGCGATAGCGGTAAGTTTACTCCGTGAAAACAGTAATAGCTGAAAATCTTGTTAAGACCTACAACAAAGGCAAAGTAAAAGCTCTAGATGGCTTGAGCCTAGATGTTGAAGAAGGCACTGTTTTAAGCGTGCTTGGTCCTAACGGTGCGGGCAAAACAACAACTGTGAGAATTCTCGCAACCTTGCTTGCTCCAGATTCAGGAAGAGCAAGTGTTGGTGGAATCGATGTAATTAAACATCCTGAAAAAGTTCGTGAAGTTATTGGATTATCAGGCCAATATGCAGCCGTTGATGAAACTCTTACAGGCTGGGATAACTTAGTTATGTTCGGCCGTTTGTATCACTTGAATAAAAATGCAGCTATTAAGCGAGCAGAAGAACTACTAGAACAATTTTCTCTTACAGAAAGTGCAAAACGGCCAATAAAAACTTACTCAGGCGGAATGCGCCGTCGCCTTGATCTAGCAGCATCATTAATTGTGAAACCAAAAGTTTTGTTCCTTGACGAACCAACGACTGGTTTGGATCCACGTGGTCGCCAAGAAATGTGGGGAGTTATCGAAGAGCTAGTTAAAAGTGGCGTCACATTGCTGCTTACAACTCAGTACTTGGAAGAAGCCGATCAATTAGCTGATGACATCATCGTTATTGATCATGGAAAAGTTATTGCTCACGGAACATCCGATGCCCTCAAAAAAGAAGTTGGTGGCGAACGTCTTGAGGTAGTTGTTGATCAATCGAACATTCAAAAAACTCTCGAAATTGTCTCCCGCGTAAGTGGAAATCAAGCAACTCTGGATGAAGGACTTCGCAGAATTTCTGCTCCCGTTTCAACAGGATCAATGGCGCTGATGGAAGTATTAAGGTCGATGGATAGCGAAGGAATTCACGCACTAGATGTTGGATTAAAGCGCCCATCTCTAGATGATGTTTTCATGTCGCTTACGGGTCATGCTGCAGAAGTAGAGGAAGTGACTAAATGAACGCAATCAAGGATTCTCTAGTTATTACCAAACGCCAACTTCTTCAGTTGGCGCGAGTTCCTGAAGTTCTCATTTTCTCAACCATTCAACCGGTGATGTTTGTGTTGCTCTTTAGATATGTATTTGGTGGATCAATCGAAACGGGTCAACCAGGTGGATATGTGCAACTACTGATGCCAGGAATTTTCGTGCAAACAGTTGCCTTTACACTGGCAGCGACTGCATCGGGTCTTGCAGAAGATATGAAAAAGGGTTTGATTGATCGATTCCGATCACTTCCAATCTCGCGCGCTGCTCTGATTGTTGGAAGAACTCTTGGAGATTCACTCCTTAATATTGTTGTTCTAGCAGTTATGGGAATAGCAGGCTATTTAGTTGGATGGCGTCCTACTTCTGGTTTATTTCATGTTGTGCTCGCATTCTTATTCTTATTGTTCTTTGGTTACGCACTTTCGTGGGTTGGCATTTACATTGGTCTATCTGCTCGCGATGCTCGAGTCGTTCAGAACGTGAGCTTCTTAGTAACCTTCCCGCTTACCTTTTTATCAAATGCATTTGCACCTACGACTGGAATGCCAAGACCGCTGCAATACGTCGCCGAATGGAATCCAGTTTCAACGATGGTTGCTGCATGTCGCCAGCTATTTGGGCTAGAAAATCAATTTGGCGCTACAGCTGGTTCATTCCCAAGTGAGAATCCGCTGACCATGTCATTTATTTACATGGGGCTAATAATGATTGTTTTTGTTCCAATGAGCGTTAAGAAATATAAGAACGCTAGTAACTAATACTTAAGAGTAATACTCAGCGTGCTTAATCTGCACCGAGATAGTTTTTCCATTTGGTGCGGTGTATGAAACGCTCTCTCCAACTTTGGCGCCCATTACTGCAGCACCAAGCGGAGATTTTTCGCTGTAAACATCGAGATCGCCTGATGCAATTTCCCTTGAACCAAGCAAAAACTTTGTTTCATCTCCAGCAACAATTGCTGTGATCACCATTCCAGCGCCAACAACACCATCAGCACTTGCTGGCGGTGTTCCGATATGAGCATTTTCAAGCATCTGCTTTAGTTGACGAATGCGCGCTTCAATTTTTCCTTGTTCATCGCGTGCAGCGTGATAGCCACCATTTTCCTTAAGGTCACCTTCTGCGCGAGCTGCTTCAATTTTCTTAACGATTTCAGTACGTGCTTCACCTTCGAGGTGCGCCAATTCGGCAGCAAGGCGGTCCGCTGCTTCTTGGGTGAGCCATGTCTGTGAAGTCATAAGGGTGTAACGGTAGCGAAAGCCGGACTAATTGTGAATTGAGTTATTTCGCACGGCAGCGTGCAACGACTGCTGTAGCAGCTGCGTTACGCGTAGGAATAGTTGAAACTTGTTCAAAGGTCGCACGGCCTGGGGTGATTTCATCCTCAATTTCACCTACAACGTTTTTATCAACATCTTTGGCTTGAAGCGTGCAGGTTGCCGGCGTACTTGGATCATTTCTCTGGATGACATACCTAATTGAAACTTCTTCATCAGAAACAATTGTGAAGGAAATTAAAGTGATGCGAAACTCAGGCTTCGCATGAAACAAGCCAGCCCAAAAAACCCAGACGATTCCAACGATGGCAAGAATTGTTGCGGGCAACTTCCAGCCTTTGGCAGGCTTTATCCCATACCGGTCTGCGTATGAAAACTCTGAAGAGCCCCTTGAATTCATGTGCACAGATTATCCTGAAAAATGAGAGGATTTAGACATGGAAAATGAAATAAGCATGGGCGTAGCAGGCTCCTTCACGATGATTTTCTTAACAGTTTCAGTAGTACTTCTTCTCCGAAATTTCTACAAGCGCTTTAACCGCATGCAAGATAACAAAGACAAAGAACAGAACTAATTCACTCCTGTGTTTAAGAAGTTTCTTGAGTACACCTCATTGCTTCTGATTGTCACAATTTTTATTGGACTTGGTTTATGGCAACTTGATCGAGCCAGAAGTTTGAAGGAAATTCTTAATGCGCCACCACCACCTGTCTCAGCTCCTGTTGCGCTTCAAGATTTAGCCGAACCACGCACAGCACTTGATAAGAAAAACGATAGCAAGCCTGTAAACGCATCTGGTTTTTATGTTGCCAACTTCAGAGCGCCAAATCAGAAAGATGGAGATGGCGTAGTTAAGGATTGGGAAGTCGCACTCCTCCAAGTAGATACAACAGATGCAATATTGGTTGTGCGCGGACTCTGGTCAGAGCGATTACAAGAACCACAGTTGTCCATGTCCAATCGCGTGGAGCTTGAGGGTATTTTGCGTGCACATCAAAGTGAAGATCGGGCTTTTAATTCACCTGGAGTTATTTCACGACTAGATAGCAGTGTCATTGTGAGTCTGACTGATTTAGATCTATACGACGGATATGTAATTGCCTTAGATGAGAAAGTGCGTGAAGGCGTGATCGAAAGAACAAGAGTGACACCCGAGTTACGGACGGCAAGAATTCCAGGTTTTTATTGGCAACACATTTCATATGTTGTAGTTTGGTGGCTCATGGCGGCGGTGGTTCTTTACCTTCCTTTATATCGCCGTAGAGTTGCTGCCTGAGGGAAATTAGGGGGAACCATGAGCGGTGTACTAATGCGTTTTAGAGTGATGGCGATTATTGCCGGGGTCTTGTCACTTTTATTGTGGTTTGGATACATGCCAGCAAAGTACCTTCTCGATAGTCCAACGCTTTTAGATAGCGTGCGCTGGGTTCCATTGGTTCATGGATACCTATATCCAATTTATATTTTAACCGCGATCCAATTTGCAGCCGTTGCACGTTTTCCTTTGAGACGCATGATCGGATTTATTCTCGCTGGAACTCTTCCGGTTGCGTCACTGATTGCGGAGCGTCGTGTTGTTAAGCAGTATTCGTAAGCTAGTTAAATCTGCGCTCTATCCACTTTATGAGCGACGACTTGTTCGTGCTTTAGATTTTTCGCAAACCCCACATCACGTAGGTGTCATTCTTGATGGAAATCGTCGATGGGCAAAAGCAAATCAAGTAGATGATCACGATATTGGTGTTTCCAACTCATCACGTGGTCACCGAGCAGGCGCTGAAAAAATCATCGAGTTTCTCGGCTGGTGCGATGAAGCCGATGTTCGAGTTGTGACCTTGTGGTTGCTCTCGACAGATAACTTCAAACGTTCAGAAGAAGAACTAGATGCGCTACTTCAGATTATTGGTGAAACAGTTGACGCCCTTGCCGCCACAAAGCGTTGGAACATCAAGGCTGTGGGCGCTTTAGATCTATTGCCGGAATGGCTTGCAACAAAGCTCAACGATCTCAAACCATTTAGAGATGATGGTGTCGAAGTAAATGTGGCCATTAGCTATGGCGGACGTCGAGAAATTGTTGATGCTGTAAAGAGTTATCTCGCAGCCAGTGCTGAGGATGGAAAGAATTTGAACGATGCAGCCGTTGCCCTCGATGCCGATGCAATTTCCAAATATTTGTACACCGCAGGCCAACCGGATCCCGAGTTAATAATTCGAACATCTGGCGAACAACGTCTTGGCGGCTTCTTGTTGTGGCAGAGCGCACTTTCGGAGTACTACTTCTGTGAAGCTTATTGGCCAGACTTTCGTCGTGTCGATTTTTTTCGAGCCCTTAGAGCCTATTCTTTGCGACATAGGAGATTCGGGGGCTAGGGATTGACTGCAAGCACTAAGGGCCGAAGAACATTTGTTCTAGACACTAGCGTTTTACTTGCAGACCCAGGAGCCTTGGCTCGCTTTGCCGAACATGAAGTAGTTGTACCAATTGCAGTAATTGGCGAATTAGAAACAAAGCGCGATCATCCCGAACTCGGATATTTTGCGCGCGCTGCACTTCGCAGCCTCGATGATATTCGTTTGAAATACGGTCGCCTTGATCAACCTATTCAGATCAATCCTGAAGGTGGAACACTTTCGGTCGAGTTAAACCATACAGATCTGAGTTCGATGCCACATGGATTCTTACGTGATGGCACAAATGATTCGCGTATTTTGGCAATCGCCAAGAACTTAATGACAGATGGTAAAGATGTTGTTCTTGTAACAAAGGATTTGCCGCTTCGTGTGAAAGCATCATCAGTCGGTGTTGAAGCCGAAGAGTATTTAGCCGAACTAGTTTCTAGTAGCGGATGGACCGGCATCGTCGAAATTTCGGTGGGCTCTAGCGTTATTGATGATTTATATGCATCTGACTTTGCAGATCACGAAGAAGCCCACACACTTCCAATTCATACTGGCGTTGTTCTGCATTCAGATCGTGCGAGCGCTCTTGCGCGAGTGACCCCTGATAAGCGATTGCAACTAGTCCGCGGGGATAGAACAGCATTTGGATTACATGGAAGAAGCGCTGAGCAGAGAATTGCTCTGGATTTATTACTCGATCCTGAAATCGGAATTGTTTCCATGGGCGGTCGCGCAGGAACTGGAAAATCAGCGCTCGCCTTATGCGCCGGATTAGAAGCAGTCATGGAACGCAGAGCTCATAAAAAGATTGTGATTTTCCGTCCGCTCTATCCAGTCGGCGGCCAAGAGCTCGGGTACTTGCCCGGAAGTGAAGGCGAAAAAATGTCGCCGTGGGCCCAGGCAGTCTTTGACACTTTGGGTGCATTGGTAAGCCAACCCATCATTGATGAAATCATCGACCGAGGTTTGATCGAAGTTCTACCCCTGACCCATATCCGTGGTCGCTCATTGCACGATTCATTTGTCATCGTTGATGAAGCCCAATCTTTAGAGCGAGGAGTTCTGCTGACCGTGCTCTCTCGCATCGGCCAGGGATCTCGGGTCGTTCTCACCCACGATGTCGGCCAGCGCGACAACCTTCGAGTCGGTCGCCACGACGGAGTTGTGGCTGTTGTTGAAACTCTTAAGGGGCATCCGCTCTTCGCCCACGTGACCCTGACTCGTTCGGAGCGCTCAGCGATCGCCGCCCTGGTCACCGAAATGCTCGAAGGCCCCATTTCGGGCTGAAGTTTAATCTCACACTCACATTTCGGACATATAGGACTTTCACAGTGCTGACCTGCGCTTTTACTTGTCCACACATTTAGGTTTTTCTATGAATTTGCGACTCACGCTGCTATTAAGTTGCCCGACTCACCCCTACAAGACACTCTAAAGGCATTCCCCTTAGCCATTAGCCCTGAAATTTTCAGGGTTTAGTGAGCTGCGGGTGCAGAACAATTGAGAAAGGCAGGGTGCGCTATGAAGATGCGAAAGACATTGCTTTCGATCTGGGCAACTATTGCGACCCTACTTTTCGTAGCTAGCGCCCAACCAACTGCCTATGGCCTCGAGTTTCCGATGACTACTCGTCTGGTTCTGCCAGATGCTCCTGCAGGCACTGGACTATTGGTCGTCTCTCCTTCAAGTGCCAAAGCAGTTTCGGCTTCACTGACTTCAGCCTTTGATTCCCGCAGAACAGTTTTTTCTAATGAGATCGCATTGGTATCTGCCATGAGTCGAAGCGTTGAAGCTGCTCGTAAACCCTTGGGCGCAAAGCGCTTTGCCAAAGAGATGATGGCTACCGAGTATGGCTGGGGCGAAGGACAGTACAAATGCCTCAACCGCCTTTGGACTAAAGAGAGTAATTGGAATTACCAGGCACGTAATCCACGATCAGGTGCACATGGAATTGCTCAGGCACTTCCTGCATCAAAGATGGAAAAAGTCGGAACCGATTGGCGCACAAATCCAATTACCCAAATTCAATGGGGCCTTCTTTATGTTTCAGAACGATATAACACACCTTGTGCAGCTTGGAATAAGTTCCGCCGCAGCAATTTCTACTAAACCGGCTTCTTTCCGATTGTTAGTGGTTTAGAAGTCTCTGCAAAAAAATCATTTCCTTTATCGTCAACAACTATAAACGCGGGGAAATCCACTACGTCAATTTTCCAGACAGCTTCCATACCCAACTCTTCGTAATCCAAGACTTCAACTTTCTTGATGCAATCTTGAGCAAGTCTGGCTGCAGGTCCACCAATCGAACCTAGATAAAAACCACCATGTGCTTTACATGCATTTGTCACAGCAAGTGAGCGGTTACCTTTTGCCAACATCACAAATGATCCACCACGAGATTGGAAATACTCAACGTAAGAATCCATACGACCTGCAGTTGTTGGACCAAATGAACCTGATGCATAACCAGCAGGAGTCTTTGCGGGACCTGCGTAATACACAGCAAAGTCCTTTAAGTATGAAGGCATAGGAGCGCCAGCATCCATTGCTTCTTTAATTTTTGCATGTGCTAAGTCGCGTGCAACTACGAGTGTTCCGGTTAATGAGAGTCGAGTTTTGACTGGATGCTTTGATAGCTCTGCACGAATTTTTTCCATAGGCTGATTCAGATCAATATTTACTACGCCTTCTGCAAGGTGCTCATCGTGTGTATCAGGCAAGAAGCGAGCAGGATCGCGCTCCATTTCTTCAATGAATATGCCCTCTTTAGTGATCTTCGCTTTTGCTTGTCGATCAGCAGAGCAAGAGACAGCTATTGCAATAGGAAGAGAGGCGCCGTGTCTAGGCAATCGAACAACTCGTACGTCGTGACAGAAATACTTTCCACCAAATTGCGCGCCAATTCCTAGGGTGCGAGTGAGTTCGAGAACTTCCTTTTCTAGTGCGATATCTCTAAACCCATGACCAGTTTTTGCATCGCCTGATGTAGGTAGTGAATCCAAATAATGTGTACTCGCCAATTTTGCTGTCTTAACAGTGTGTTCGGCGCTTGTTCCACCTATAACAATTGCAAGGTGATACGGCGGACATGCTGCTGTTCCAATTGAGCGAAGTTTTTCATCTAACCAACTCATAAAACTTGCAGGGTTTAAAACGGCCTTGGTCTCTTGATACAAGAAAGATTTATTGGCGCTACCGCCACCCTTTGCGATGAAAAGAAAGTTGTACTCATCTGGATGATCGCTATCTGCAAAGATTTCAATTTGAGCAGGAAGGTTATTGCCAGTGTTTTTTTCTTCCCAAGTTGTAACAGGAGCTAATTGGGAATAACGCAGATTCAAGGTTGTAAAGGCGTTATAGATACCTTTGGAAATTACTTCCTCATCTTTACTTTCGGTAAAAACATTCTGACCCTTTTTACCCATAACGAGTGCGGTTCCTGTGTCTTGGCACATCGGCAAAATTCCACCGGCAGAAATGTTTGCATTCTTCAAAAGATCTAGCGCTACGAAGCGATCATTTGGTGAACTTTCAGGGTCCTTTAAAATACTGGCTAATTGCTCAAGGTGGCTTGTGCGTAAGTAATGAGAGATGTCATGAATTGCAGTTGATGTGAGCATCTCAATTGCTTCGGGAGTAACAGTGAGAATTTCTCTGTTCCCAATTTTTTCTACAGAAACACCTGTGCTGCCAAGGTTGCGGTACTTAGTTGTGTCGTTGCCTATAGGCAACAAGTCACTGTAAGTAAATTCTGGTGCCATTTTTATTCAGCTTTTGGTTTCGCTGCACTTAGCTTTTTACGTGCACCATCTAGCCACTCTTGGCAGATCAGCGCTAACTCTTCTCCGCGCTCCCATAACTTCAATGACTCTTCGAGTGTTGCGCTACCTGCTTCAAGGGATGACACAACCTGCGCTAACTCTTCACGCGCTGCTTCATAGGAAAGCTTTTTCTCCGTAGCCATGAGACAAATGTACTCCTTGCTTATTTATCTGTAACTGTGGCGTTGGTCTCGCCAGCAGCAAGTCGTAAGCGAAGTTTTTGACCAATTCTTAAACTCTTGGCATCTCTAGCAATCGAGCCATCTTCTAATTGCACAACAGAGTAACCACGATCCAATGTTGCTTGCGGCGAAAGCGCCCTGACTCGAGCGCGCACGTGCGTTAGATCTTCAGCGGCAAGAGTTAAACGCGATGAAAAACTTCTGACGCTTCTATCGCGCAGCCCAGTGATGATTTCTTCGCGGCTAGTAACTAAAACCATGGGATCACGTAGTACTGGACGATTTACTAAATTCTCGATTCGTGATGTTTCAAGATCGAGGGATGAAAGCAAGTATCTCTTCGCGCGATCTCGTAGCGCCTTGATTAATTCAATCTCTTCTGCAATATCTGGAACAACTCTCTTGGCGGCATCCGTTGGAGTAGACGCACGCACATCAGCAACTAGATCCAAAAGTGGTGAATCTTTTTCATGTCCAATGGCACTGACGATTGGAGTTTCACACGATGCTGCAAGGCGAACAAGCGATTCATCGCTAAATGGAAGTAAATCCTCAAACGAGCCACCACCGCGAGTAATGATGATGACATCGACATCTGCCATTGCTTCTAGTTCGGAAAGAGCTGCTGATACTTCAACAACCGCGAGAGCGCCCTGAACAGTTACTTCGCGGATTTCAAATTCAACTGATGGCCAGCGTCGCTTGGCATTTTCAACGACGTCTTTTTCTGCATCGGTATTGCGACCACAAATCAAACCAACTTTTCTAGGCAATAGTGGAAGAGCAACTTTTCTCTCTAGAGCGAAGAGCCCTTCGCTCGCAAGAAGTGTTTTCAACTCTTCTAAGCGCGCCATTAGCTCACCAATACCTACTTGGCGAATTTCACGAGCTGAAAGTGTGAGTGATCCATTTTTTGTATACCAAGAGGCTTTTGCATACATAACAACGCGCGCATTTTGCGGAAGTGGTGCAACGCTAGATAAGACAGAGCGATGGCACATCACTGAAATGCTCATATCAACGCTTGTATCTCTAAGGCGCATAAATGCCATGCCACCGCTTCGTTCATTAATTTCAGAAATCTCGCCTTCAATCCAAATTGGTCCAAGGCGATCTACATAATCTTTAATTGCTTCAGTGACCACGCGCACAGGAGCGGGGGATTCACTTGAAGTTTCGAACATGGGGCGAGCCTAATAGACTGCACCTATGGCCAAGAGAATTCTCCTTGCTGCGCCGCGCGGTTATTGCGCAGGCGTTGACCGAGCCGTCATTACTGTTGAAAAAGCACTTGAACTTTACGGTGCACCTGTTTATGTACGTAAAGAAATCGTCCACAACAAACACGTTGTCTCAACTCTTGAAGCGCGCGGTGCAATCTTTGTAAACGAAGCCGACGAAGTACCTGAAGGCAAGACAGTAATTTTCTCCGCACACGGAGTTTCTCCTGCAGTTCACGAACAAGCAGCATCGCGCAGCCTTAAAACAATTGATGCAACGTGTCCGCTCGTAACTAAGGTCCACAACGAAGCAAAAAGATTCGCGGCCGAAGATGCTGAAATTTTATTGATTGGCCATCATGGTCACGAAGAAGTAGAAGGCACTGCGGGCGAAGCTGTTGGAAAAGTTCAGATTGTCGATGGGCTAGAAGGTGCCCGCACTGTTGTGCCAACGCCCGGAAAAAAACTTGTCTGGCTCTCCCAAACAACTCTCAGCGTTGATGAAACGCTCGAAACTGTAAAGATTCTTAAAGAGCGTTTTCCTGAGATATCGGATCCGCCAAGTGATGACATTTGTTATGCCACACAAAATCGCCAGGAAGCAATCAAAGTAATTGCTCCACAAACTGATTTAGTCATTGTTGTTGGCTCTCAAAATTCTTCAAACTCAGTTCGATTAGCTGAAGTTGCTCTCGAATATGGAACGAAGGTTTCGCACCTCGTAGATTTTGCTCAAGAAATTCAAGAGCACTGGCTAGATGGCGTAGAAACAATTGGTGTAACAAGTGGAGCATCTGTGCCTGAAATTTTGGTCAAAGATGTACTGGCCTTTCTTGCCGAACGCGGTTTTTCAGATGTAGAAACAATTACAGCGAAAGAAGAGTCACTTCTGTTCTCACTTCCACCAGAACTACGAAAAGATTTAAAAGCAGCAGGTAAATGAAAGCCATTCAACTAAGCGCTTTCGGTGGTCCTGAAGTAATGTCCATCAGCGAAATTGCTGATCCAATTCCTGGCGCTAATGAAGAGTTGATTAACGTAACTTCTATCGGAATAAATTATGCCGATACACATCAAATTGAGAATGGATACTTATCTCCTCAAAAACTTCCACTTATTCCTGGACTTGAAGTCGTCGGCACAACTCAGAGTGGACGTCGTGTTCTTGCATCAGTGAGCAGCGGGGGATACGCACAAAAAGCTGTTGCAAATAAAGCGGTCATGATCGATATTCCAGAAGGTGTCACCGATGGTCAAGCACTGTGCATGTTGGTGCAAGGAACAACTGCGTGGCACATTTTGAAAACTGTAGGTCACGTTAAAGCAGGTGAAAGCGTTGTCATTCATGCTGCCGCGGGTGGCGTTGGAACAATTGCAATTCAATTAGCAAAGATGTGGGGCGCGAAGGTTATTGCAGTGACCTCATCACCAGAAAAATCCGCACTTGCCACCAAACTCGGTGCTGATGTTGTGGTCGATGCATTGTCACAGAATTTAGCTGCCGACATGCTCGCTGCCAATGGAGGCAAGCCAGTTGATTTAGTTCTGGAAATGGTTGGCGGAAAAACACTTGATGCTTCCCTTGAAGTATTGGCACCATTTGGTCGTTTGATTTCTTATGGAAATGCATCGCGCACTGCTGCAAAAGATATTAATCCAGGTTCGCTAATGGGTGGAACAAAAACAATTACAGGCTTTTGGCTTGCACATTGCTTTGGAAACAAAGCACTTCTAAACGATGTTATTGAAGAGTTATTCGCACTAATACTTAGTGGAAAACTAAAACCAATCGTTGGCGCAACATTTGGATTGAGCCAAGCCCGCCAAGCACACGAAGCGATGCTCGCACGTAAGAGCACTGGTAAAATTACCCTCGATCCTGCGTTGTAACTGCTCTCTTTTTCATTTTTTGCGCGCGAGGTTGTACGCTCACACTTCTACCACTGCCCCCCTAGCTCAGTCGGTAGAGCGTTTCCATGGTAAGGAAAAGG
>CAZNWM010000026.1:6735-14696 GCA_964576975.1 uncultured Candidatus Planktophila sp. | reverse complement strand
ATTGTCACGATTAAAACTTCTGTGCGAGTGGAGCCCATAATCAAAAACGTAGGAACAACGAGGTTCCAAGCTGCTGGAAAACCATTAAACCAATGATCTTCGGTCTCTAAATCTGTGCGAGCAAACCAGAGCGCAGAGAATAAGAAAACCGCGCCAACAACAAGGGTTTCAAAGTGTGTAGGCAAAAGCTCTAGGCGCACCAACAGCGCAAGTGGAACAAGAACGCACGTAATGTAATCAACGACTAAATCAAGAATGCGCCCATCGATTCTGTCTGCATAAAACTCAACATCAATTTTGCGCGCGATCGGACCATCAAGGCCATCGAGAATCTGAGCTGCTAGTAACCACAAAAGAGCATCACGATATCTGCCATCGATAACGGCTTGGAGTGCAACCATTCCGGCAACGGCGCCGAAAGCGGTCATTACATGAAGAACGTAACCTGCACGTCTAGATACTGCTTCTGAATCAAAAACGCTCACCGCAAAATCTTAAACTAGTTTCGGATTGCAGCCGCAAGGCTACGGAAATCCTCCACAAGAATGTCGATTTCTTTTTGTCCATGAGCCAAGGAGATCAGCCACTGCTCATCAAGTCCCGGAGGAGTCATGATGCCGCGATTGATTGACCAGAGCCATGAGAGCTCAGCAATTTTGAAGCTAGTTGCTTTGTAATCACGATAATTACGAACTGGAGTCGTAGACCAAGTGATACAACCCTTAACACCAAAACCAACTGTGTGTGCAGGCAATTCGTATTCTGCAATGATTTCAGAGATGCGATTAAGTGCTTGCATATTGAATCCTTCTGCAACACCAAGTGTTTCTGCGTTACAGATCTTGTCAATTGCGCGAACACCAGCCATAGCAAGAGGGTTTCCGTTAAATGTACCGAAGTGCGCCATGCGCCCATCAGTTACGGGGCTCATAAACTTTTTCTTTCCGCCAAATGCAGCAACAGGAACTCCGCCGCCAATTGATTTAGCCAGAGTAATTAAATCTGGCTGAACACCTAGACGTTGCGCAGCACCTTGTGGCCCCGCAGTAAGTCCAGTTTTTACTTCGTCAAAAATCAAAACAATTTCGTATTGATCGCAGAGTTCACGAACGCGCTCGAGGTATCCAGCATCTGGCAGAACAATTGCGATGTTTTCAAGTACAGGTTCGACTACAAAGCAAGCAATCTTGTCTTTGTGTTTAGCAAATGTGCGCTCGAGGGCTTCTGCATCGTTATAAGGAACAACAAATACATCACCAACAACGGTTGCAGGATCAACAATCGAATTTGGATTCTCGGCATCACCAACAACATCAAGCTTTGGTTTGACCGACACAGTCAGCGGGTCATAGCTTCCGTGATATCCGCCTTCGACTTTAACAACACCATTTTTGCCAGTGAAAGCACGAGCAGTACGAATTGCATACATCGTTGACTCGGTGCCTGAGTTTGTAAAGCGAACCTGATCGAGGCTAAAGCGCTTACAGATTAGCTCTGCTGCATCTCTAGAAATTGGTGAAGGAGTTACAAAGAGCGTTCCTACTTCGAGGGACTCTTTGATTTCTTGGACAACAACTGGATTGAGGTGACCTGCAAGCATTGCTCCAAAGCCCATTGATAAGTCGAGAACTGGGCGATCATCCATATCAACCATCCATGCGCCCTTAGCGGACTTAATGGAAATTGGATACGGATCCCAATATTGGAAACTCGATGGAACTCCCAAAGGAAGTGATTGAGTAGCTAACCGATTTTCTTTTTCTGAAGCAGATGTTCCCTCTTTGTAACGGGCCCATTCTTGGTCTAGTAGTGCACCAACTTTTGATTCAGATAGTGGCTTGGATGTTGCAGGGACATTTCTAAACGTTTGCGCATGATTCGCATGTGTTTTCATTTATCAATCTAGTTTCGCTTTGGATCTAGTATTTCTAGAAATGAGCGAGACGGGCTCCTTTTCAGCAGCTTTATAAAAAGCGAGTTTACCTGCTTTAATTATTAAAGCAACAGATGTTTTTTATGCGGGAAAATTTGGACTTTTCCCGCGTGTTACAGTTTTTCTATGTTTTTTATAGCCGTTTTATTAATGGGCGCGGCAGGACTTTTTGGACTTGCGGCGGACGCGGTTATGCCTAACGAAAAAGAAGTTACTCAAGAAATAAAGTTTAATCCTGTTTACTGTTTTAATAAACCGAGTGAAAAATTAATTATCCGTCCAGACTTTATTGGTTGCATAGTTGGTGAAGACGAACCACTTGGACAAACAGAGATTACAGAAGGAACCAAACGTCCAACAGAGTTACATCCACAAGTGCTTGCACGTTTTCTAAGTGCACAAGCTGCTGCGAAAGCAGAAGGCATCGCGATGACAATTGATTCTGGATACAGAACTCTTGAAACACAGAACTATTTATTTCAACGTGCAATCAAAGAACACAAAACTCCTGAAGAAGCGAGCAAGTGGGTGCTTCCAGGAGAATTATCTAGACATCCGTGGGGGCTGGCGCTCGATGTAAATCTGAATCACGATAAATCCGGAGCATCATGGTTAGAAGCCAATGGAGCCACTTATGGGCTCTGTCGTGTCTACGAAAACGAGTGGTGGCATTTTGAACCACTGATTGCTCCAGGTGGAATCTGTCCGCCACTTCTGCCCGATGCATCTCATTTGAAGTAAAGTGCGGACGTGAACAAACCAACGATCATTCTTGCAACCAGCAATGGTGTTGGAATGGGTCACCTGGCACGAGCAAGCGCCATTGCTCTGGCGCTTAAACCAATTGCTAATCCAATAATTGTTTCAATGGCTGGCGGTGTAGCCGAGATCTCTGACTACATGGGGATTCGAACCGAATACATTCCTGGTCGCGATCGCGGGTGGATGGATCGTGATTTATGGGATCAGTACTTACGAGATCGCCTTGTTGCACTCGTCGAAGAAACAGATGCCAAACTCATTTCATTTGATGGCGTTGTTCCTTACCCAGGTGTTATCGCTGCAAAAGTTAAGACTCCACATATTACTTTGGTCTGGGTGCGCCGTGGTTTGTGGCAACAAAAACCACAACGCTTTGTCTTGGGATTGCAATCGGCAATGATGGATTTCATCGTAGAACCTGGCGACATTGCGCGTTCATATGATCACGGTCCAACTGCTAATCGAAAAGACTCACAACTGACTGCGCCAGTTTCGTTATTCCAAAAAGATACAGCCCTTTCTCGCGAAGAATCCCGCAAAATTTTAGGTTTAGATCCCAATCGCCCAGCAGTCTTAGTACAACTCGGCACAGGCGATAACGACGTAAATGAAAAAATGACTGCTGCACTCTCTGGGTTAATAGGCTGGAAAGATTTACAGGTTGTCTTAACCAAAAAACCAATAGATAAAAACGGCAATTCATTAGTGCCAGATGGTTTAGATCTAAAGGTTGTTCGCTATTTCCCACTCGCCCAAGTTCTACACGCATTCGACGCAAGCGTTTGTGCAACCGGTTACAACGGAGTTCACGAGTTATTGCCGGCACAAATTCCAACCGTTTTTGTATCCAACATTCGCGGCACAGATGATCAAGAAGCACGCGCACAGTGGTGCCACGACTTTGGTTTTGCGCTGCGAGCAGATCAAGCAGATCTCAATGACATCACCGCAACTGTTAAGAAACTACAAGATCCACAAGTACGCGCATCGCTTTCTGCAAAGTGCAAAGAACTTCCAGAGGTTTCTGGTGGCGCCGAGATTGCGCAAATTTTTCTAAAGCTCGTAACGGAACAATCTGCAGTTAAGCCCGGCTCACTTACATTTAATCGACTCAAAATTCAGGATCACATCAATCGCGGCATGAGACATGTGGCATATATCAGCCTTAAGCGCCTTGCTTTGATTTATCGCAAATTCAGACCGCACCCAAAGGCCGCACTTGTTGAAAAAATCGCACCAGTATTTAGTGAAACAACAAATCCAGCTGAACTACAAGGATTTATAAAAGGTTCAGTCAGATTCGAGCACCTAATTGCTGGCGCATCGGATGCATATAAGAAGCGTCGCGAAGAGATTGCAACCAGTGCGTACAACCCACCGCTAATTAGATTAAAGAAACACAAAGCTTAAAAACGAGAACGAATCTCCCACAAATCCCCGAATACAGGATTAAAGAGTGTGGACTTCAAGTATTCAGCACCATTTGATCCACCCGTTCCCATCTTGTGACCAATAGTGCGTTCGACCATCTTTACGTGGCGATAGCGCCACTCTTGAATTCCTTCGTCAATATCAACTAATCGTTCGCAAATCATTGCGCGCTCTGGATCGTTTTGGTGCACAGTGAGCAAAACATCCTGCACATCCTTATTGGGCGCATACTGTTCAGATTTATTGCGACCAATAACTGCTGCAGGCATTGTGTGACCAGCATTGTGTAGATAAAGAAGTGCTGAATCCCAGATGGAGTTACCTGAAGTTATCTCTGCAATATCTTTTTGAATATCTGGCGGCAAATGCCCAGCCATTTTGCTATCGCGACGGCCAAGAATTGCTTCTACTTTTCTAAATTGTGCTGATTGAAAACCACTAGAAGATGAAAGGTAACCACGGAAGGCGTTGAATTGAAGCGGTGTCATTGTTTCCAAAATATCGATTTGTGCGACACACACTTTCATAATTGTTCGAATGCGTCCCAAGATCGCAAGCGCGTAATGCGTATCGCCAGATTCGAGTGCACGTTGTGCTTGTTGGAACTCGTGAATTAATTGTTTAAACCACAACTCATATGTCTGATGAATGATGATGAAGAGCATTTCATCGTGTTCAGGTCCATCAGATAATGGGCGCTGTAGTTTTAAGAGTTCATCGACGGCAAGGTATGACGTATAAGTAAGTGCCGAATCGAAATCTTTGGATTCGCTCATGTGACTCGTGATCCGCCCTCTTTAACCTTCTCGTATTGACGTGTGGAGACCAAATCGCGAATGCGTTCAAAACCATCCCAGACTTCAACATATGAAGTTGGAAGCGGTGAGATTGCTAAGCGAATTGAATTCGGTGTGCGGTAATCCGGAATCACATTGGCAAACTCACGAAGTGCAACGCAAATACGCGCAGCATCTGGATGCACCAAAGAGATATGTCCGCCGCGCTCTTTTGGATCACGCGATGTGTTTAGCTCCATACCAAGGGGTGCTAACCATGCATCGTATAAATCAATCATCATCTGAGTACCAACTGCTGCTTTATGAGCAATCGCATCAATTCCTGCTTCTTTAATGATTTCAAATGAAGTTTTGATACAACGCAGACCAATAAGTGATGGGCTAGCAATTTGGAAACCACGAATGCCATCAGCTTTTTCAAAGACCGGACCCATTCCAAATTGATCGGCTTGCGAGAACCAACCCTGAATAGGAACCTGCAACTCTTTTTGAATTCTGTGGCTTACGTATAACCATGCAGGTGCACCTGGGCCTGAGTTTCCATACTTATATGTACAACCAACAGCTAGATCAACACCGTTGGCATCAAAGTTCATTTCAATCGCACCAACTGCGTGACTGGCATCCCAAACAACTAATCCGCCATGTGTCCGGACTAAATCAGTTATTGATTTGATATCCGTGCGCGCACCTGAGCGGTACTGAATAACTTCAAGAGTTACTAGTGCAACATCATCATTGAGATATGGCGCAAGAATTTCCGCAGTAATTCGCTCATGCTTAATTGGTCCTGCAGTTTCGTTATCAATTAAAACTAAATTTAAACCGAACTCTTTTGCGATTCCATCCAGGATGTATCGATCAGTTGGAAAATTTGCAGTGTCAGTAATAATTGTTTTGCGACCTGGACGTGCTTTGATCGCAGCTAAGCAGAGTTGATAGAAGTTAACTGATGTTGTGTCGCATGCAAGCACTTGTCCCTTTGCAGCGCCTAGCGTTGCTTCGCCAATTAAATCTCCCACTGGTTGTGCTTCATCAACCCAGTGGCTCCAGCCAGTTACAACTTCTGGACCCCACTCTTTTGTTAAGAAATCATTGACTGCCACCACAGTTGCATGTGGAAGTCGGCCAAGTGAGTTGCCATCCAAATAACACATTGCAGGGTCTGTAATCACAAACTTTGATTTGAAGTGAGCAAGGGGATCGTTCTTATCCAGATCTAAGGCGTATTGGCGGTCAGTAACGTTCATAGTTGAAAGGTACGCTCTGTCTCCATGGCGCGCAATCTTCTAAATTTAGAGGAAGTCTCAAAGGCTTTCGATATTCGCGCGCTCCTAGAACGCGTATCACTCGGCATATCTGAAGGCGATCGCATCGGAATTGTTGGAAGAAATGGCAGCGGAAAAAGCACGCTGATGAAAATTATGTCTGGCATCGAAACGCCAGATGCTGGACGAGTCACTAAATCAAATGACACTCGCATTGGTCTGCTCTCACAAGTTGATAATGCGCCTACGGGTGCCACAGTTCGAGATGTTGTTCTCGGAGATAAAGCAACGCACGAATGGGCAAGTGATGCTGGAATTCGCGAAGTCTTTACAGGACTCTTTGGTGGTTTTGATGATCACTTATTTGAGCGAACATTTGGCACGCTCTCTGGCGGCGAACGTAGGCGAGTGGGATTAGCAAAGTTGTTAATCGATGATCTTGATTTAATTTTGTTGGACGAACCAACGAATCACCTTGATGTAGAAGGCGTTGCATGGCTTGCAAATCATTTGCTTGCACGCAAATCTTTAGCACTTGCCGTAATCACCCACGATCGGTGGTTTCTAGATGCTGTCACAGAGCGCACATGGGAAGTTGTTGCGGGCAAAGTTGAAGAGTACGACGGTGGATACTCCGCTTTTGTTCTAGCAAAAGCTGAACGCGCTCGCCAAGCAAGTGCAATGGATGCACGTCGAAATAACTTAATTCGTAAAGAATTAGCGTGGTTGCGCCGGGGTGCACCTGCTCGAACAACTAAACCAAAGTTTCGAGTCGATGCTGCAAATGAATTAATCTCTGCAGAACCCGCGCCGCGCGATCAAGGTGAGTTACTTAAGTTTGCACGCAACCGCTTAGGCAACACCGTGTATGAATCACACCATGTACAACTGCGCGCTGGTGACAAGTTATTACTAGATGACTTGTATTGGAACATTGGACCCGGAGATCGCATCGGAATTGTTGGCATCAACGGTGCTGGCAAAACAACTCTGATGCGAATGCTGACAGGTGAGATACAACCAAATGCCGGCAAGTTTGTTACAGGCGTTACCGTAAAAGCTGCATTTCTCACACAGCACTTGCACGAATTAGATCCAACATGGCGTGTACTTGAAGCGGTAGAAAAAATTGCCAATCACGTCGAACTCGGTAACGGCAAATCACTTTCAGCATCTCAACTCTGTGAACGATTGGGATTTGATCGCGATTCACAGTGGACGCCAGTTGGTGATTTATCTGGTGGAGAAAAACGTCGCCTGCAACTCACTCGTTTGTTAATGGATAGCCCCAACGTTTTGTTGCTGGATGAACCAACGAATGATTTCGATATTGAAACTCTGACCGAGCTCGAAGATTTGTTAGATAGCTATGGCGGCACTCTTATCGTTGTCTCACACGATAGATACTTCCTTGAACGAGTCTGCGATCGCTTCGTTGGCTTGTTAGGTGATGGGGCACTGCGCGATTTACCTCGAGGCGTCGATCAATATCTTGAACAACGTATCGATGCGTTAAGCAATAACAAAACTCAATCCACAAATAAAGGCACATCAAATGCTGCAGAACAGAGACAACTCAAGAAAGATGTTGCTCGATTAGAAAAACAATTGGCGAAACTAGATGAGGCCATTGAGGCACTTGTTGAGGAACAGAGCACGGCAGCCTTTGATGCCGAGCGACTCATTGAAATCACCGCAAAACTCGAAGAATTACGGGCAGATAAGAACACTAAAGAAGAAGAGTGGCTTCATGCCACGACCGCTTTAGAA
>CAZNWM010000026.1:0-6635 GCA_964576975.1 uncultured Candidatus Planktophila sp. | reverse complement strand
GTTATGACTTTTCTTGGGGTTCTTGTGGGCGGCGTAAATAGTTCAAAACCATTGAAACGATAGAAGCTGTAATAAAGAACACTGCAATTGCATAACTTGAAGTCTTAACCCAAGGAATTGTTGCGGCATAAAATCCAGCCAGAGTTATTCCAACTCCCCACAAAAGCGCACCGAGTATGTTTGCAGATAAAAACTTGTAGTAATTCATTCGGGATGCACCAGCAATTACCGGAACAAAGGTGCGAACCCACGGTATGAATCTTGCAGCAACTACTGCCCACCAACCATTTTGCTCATAGAAACGATCAGCACGGACAATTAAACCTTGGATGCGCCTTGACTTACGTTTATCCAAATAAGGGCGTCCATAGACGCGGCCTATAACAAAGCCGACTTGATCACCAAAGAATGCTGCAAGGAAAATAACGCTCACAAGAATGACGATATTTATATTGCCGTGAGCTGCTGCAACAAGACCTGCACTAAAGAGAAGTGAATCTCCAGGTAAGAAAAAGCCGAGAAGAATTCCTGTTTCAATGAAGACAATGCCGCCAACGATTAAGTAAAAAAGAAATGGAGCTAGGGAAGAAAGTTGCTCATCAAATGAGGCTGCTAATTCGATCACACTGATTTCCTAACGGCTGCGGCAACTGCTGTGACAACATGGGAATCAAAGACGCTTGGGACAATAAATGATGAATTAAGTTGTTCAGGCGATACACAATCTGCAATTGCCGTTGCAGCAGCGACTAACAACTCATCTGTAATTTTGTGAGCGTTGGCGTCGAGCAGACCGCGGAAAATTCCCGGAAAAGCCAAGACATTGTTAATTTGATTAGGTTGATCGCTGCGACCTGTTGCGACAACAGTTGCATGCTTGCGAGCAAGGGCAGGATCAATCTCTGGGTCCGGATTCGCTAGTGCAAAGACAATGGAACCTTTAGCCATCGCTGCGATATCTGATTCAACCAAGATATTTGACGCGCTGACGCCGATAAAGACATCCGCTCCTACTAGCGCCTCTGACAGTGTTCCCTTGAAATTATCTTTATTGCTATGTTCGATAAACCAACGTTGCATCGGATCATCGCTACTCATATCAGGATGGATAACTCCATCTACGTTAAAGCCAATAATGTTCTTTGCGCCATCCAAAACAAGCAGGCGTGCAACCGCGTTTCCTGCAGCTCCAACTCCACTTAACACAATCTTTACATCAGATAAGTTCTTTTTAACTAACTTCAATGAGTTGCGAAGAGCAGCGAGCACAACAATTGCTGTTCCATGCTGGTCATCGTGGAAAACAGGAATATCCAACAATTCGCGCAAGCGTGCTTCGATTTCAAAACAACGTGGCGCAGAAATATCTTCAAGATTTATTCCGCCATAGACAGGTGCAATCAACTGCACGGTTCGCACGATTTCATCGACATCTTGTGTATCAAGGCATACAGGCCATGCATCAACATCTGCAAAGCGCTTAAAGAGTGCAGCTTTTCCTTCCATCACAGGCAATGCTGCGGCAGGACCAATGTTTCCAAGTCCCAATACTGCAGAGCCATCTGTGACCACGGCGACTGTATTTCGCTTAATAGTTAGGCGGCGAGCATCTGCTGGATCATCAGCAATTGCTTGGCAGATACGTGCAACACCAGGTGTGTATGCACGAGATAAATCATCACGAGTTTTTAGTGGCACCTTAGATTGAACTTCAAGCTTTCCACCTAAGTGCAATAAGAATGTGCGGTCTGAAACTTTACGGACGATTAAACCCTTGTGTGCACGAATTGCTGTTGTGATTTGATCTGCGTGATCAGCATCGACAGTGTCACACGTTACGTCGATAACAACTTTTTCTAAGAGTGATTCAACAACGTCGAGTGCAGTAATTGTTGCGCCAGCATCTGTTATTGCGGCAGTAATAAGTGCAACTGGTTGCAATGAAGGCGAACCTTCAACGCGGATTGTTATGCCATAACCAGGACTTGTTGATGCCATTTATACAACACCGTACAAGCGATCGCCCGCATCTCCAAGACCAGGAACGATGTAACCGTGCTCATTTAATTTTTCATCGAGTGCGCCAGTAACAATTGTGATTGGAATCTTTGTATCCGCAAATGCGCGCTCCATTGTTGCAATTCCTTCAGGGGCTGCAAGTATGCAGATGGCGGTGATCTCTGTTGCACCGCGCTCGATTAAATAGTTAAGAGCAGCAACGAGTGTTCCACCAGTTGCGAGCATTGGGTCAAGTACAAAGCAGTGACGACCAGATAGATCATCAGGAAGTCGGTTTGCGTATGTACTTGCTTGCAAAGTTTTTTCATCGCGCACCATTCCGAGAAAACCAACTTCGGCATTTGGCACAAGGCGAGACATTCCTTCGAGCATTCCAAGACCTGCGCGCAAAATCGGCACAACAATTGGACGTGGAGTCGCCATCTTTAGTCCTTCTGTCTCTGTGACAGGAGTTTTAATCTTTACTTTTACTGTCTGCACATCGCGCGTAGCTTCGTAAGCCAACAGCGTCACAAGTTCTTCAACGAGATGTCTAAATGTTGGTGAATCTGTTCTTTCGTCACGCAAAACGGTCAATTTATGCGAAATCAACGGATGGTTGGCGACGTGAACTTTCATGTTCCCTAGCGTACAGGGCTTTTATTCTCTTGAAATGAGTGTAAGGATGCTCTTGTACCTACTGACGCGGGAGAAGGTGAGATATGGAACATATAAGTAACTCAGATCTCATTAACGATGTAGACATCGCCGTCGCGGCCTGGCACGAAGATGGCCGATGGACCTTGGCACTTCTTCCCGATGCGCACGACCTCGCACAAATTATTGACCGCCTTAAATCACAACAGACAAATGGTGGAGCAATTGCACTCGTTGCAATTGATGAAGAGTTCTTTATGTTAATTCGCGTACTTGGTTCACACATCACAATGTTTTTAAGTGATGTTACATGCGCACTTGATTATGCAGTTGCTGCAGATTTCTTAGAAATAAATGACATTGATATGCCAGAAGAAGATGAAGATCCATTTCCTGTTGGCTATCTAGATATTTTTGCGGACCTCGGAATGAATCACATGGAGATGGCCGCCCTCTGCGATGACGCCGAATTATTTCCAGACGAACAACTCGAAGCGATTGCTAGCCGTTTAGGTTTTGGCGATCAGTTTGCCGAGCTATTAGAACTGTGACATCAATTGAATTAATGCGCGAAGCAATTGCTGTTGCGCAAGCAAACCTTGTATCCAATGATGTTCCAGTCGGTGCACTCATTGTCGATCCATCTGGAAAAGTTATTGCAACCGGCACAAATGAACGAGAAGCAAAGTCAGATCCGACCGCGCATGCTGAAATTGTTGCAATGCGTAAAGCTGCTACTAATGGATGGCGTTTAGATAATCACACACTCGTTGTGACTCTCGAACCATGTGCAATGTGCGCGGGTGCGATCGCACAAGCGCGAATCTCTAAAGTGATCTTTGGTGCATGGGATGAGAAAGCCGGTGCAGTTGGTTCAGTCTGGGATGTACTGCGCGATCCACGCGCTATTCATCGCGTTGAAGTTGAATCAGGTGTCTTACAAAAAGAGTGCGCAGCGTTATTGAGCGATTTTTTCCGCTCAGGCCAATAGTTCATACGAAGGATTAAGAATCTTCAGCGCACCATTTTCTTCGCCGACCATTCCTTCTGCACGTAACTCTGTTCCTACTTCAAGGCCAGCAATTTCACGGCGACCTAAGAATTGAAGCGTGATTCCACCGCTTTCATCCCATAACTCAACTTCAAGTACAGGGGCCGCGCTACTTGGCGCAGGCTTAATCGAAGTAACTCTTCCGTGCACCTGTGCACGTTTGCGCCATTGCACAGAACCAATTGGCGTTACATCTTCTGCATAGTGACTTATTGGCCCAGCAGAGACTGGCGCTACAACTGGCGTAACTTTCTTTACTTCTTGTTTTGGTTTTTCCATAACGATAGGAGCACCAGACAAAATTCTTTCAACATCAAAAGGAACAATCGTTGCAACTACTCGTGGCAATTGCGAGATAGGAGCAGCAATTGCTTCAGCAGTTCTGTCATGTAACAAACGACCTAAGAAACGAGAGTATGAACGACGTGGCAATAGCAGAGTTAATTCAACATCTGCTTTCTCTGTCATCTTGATTGCATAATCCACTGCAGCATTAGGCAATCTGCGATCTGGGCAATCAATAAGTTCGAGTGTCACATCATCGAGTGCATGAGATGCCGCCCACGCTTTAGCAATTTGATCCGCACGCAAATCATCGATCACAAAGTGAACTGCCTTTAAGTTTCGTGGCTTTAGGGATCGTGCATATCGAACTGCGCCTACTGTTGCGATGTCTACGCTATCGACCAAAACAGTTACGTCATGGCGAGCAATCGTTGTTGCACGCGCTTGTTCTTGCTTCACATCAAGAATGTTTTGTTCTTTTGTGTACTGACGGCGCAAGCGCAAGAAAGAGATGACCATGATTGGTGCTGTAATCAAAACCAACCACGCACCTTGGTTGAACTTAACAACAGAGAAGATAAGAACAACGAGCAACGAAACAGATCCTGATAAACCATTAATCACAAACTTAACTTTCCATGCACCCAAACGATGCACGTAGGCATGCTTGGCCATACCGAATCCAGCTAATGTAAATCCGGTAAATACACCGAGTGCGTAGAACGCAACCAAGTGCTCAACAGAGCCTGCGGTGATTAATACAAGGAATACTCCACCACCTGCCAGCAAGAGAATTCCGTTTGAGAAAGCTAAGCGGTGTCCACGCTTTGTTAGCTGGCGTGGCAAATAGCCATCTTTGGCGATGAAGTTAACGAGCAATGGGAAAGCGCTATATGTGGTGTTGGCACCAGCAAATAAAATAAGCATCGTTGCAAACTGAACGAAGATAAACATCGCAGTTCCAAATGATCCAGAACCCATAGCAGCTTTAACGATTTGCGAGATAACCGTTGGTGTTCCGCTTTCATACGGCATTGCCTGAATTTTGTGCGCAAACCATGAAACTCCAATGACCAAAGTACCGAGTATGCAGCTCATGGTCACCAATGTGCGACGTGCGTTTACATGCTCAGGAGTTTTAAAGAGTGCAACACCATCAGAGATTGCTTCAAGTCCGGTCAGTGAAGAACCACCATTTGCAAATGCGCGTAACAAGATAAAGATCGCGGCAAAAGTTAACAATCCACTTGGTTCGCCCATTGGTATAGCGCCAGGCAAATCTGTTTCAAGAACTGGCAGCGTTCCGCTGAAGTAGCGATACAAACCGATTGTAAAGACAATAAACATAGAACCAACGAATAAATATGTTGGCAGCGCAAAAGCTTTTCCTGCCTCTTTTACTCCGCGCAGATTTCCATAAGTTAATACACCGATGATGGCCAGAATCATCGGAATCTTCCACGGTGCTAACTCAGGAAAAGCCGAAATGATTGCTGCAACACCTGCAGCTGATTGAATTGCAAGTGTCACGATGTAATCAAGCATCAGCGCAACGCCGGCAACTTGCGCCGTTACTGGACCGAAGTTATCTCTGGAAACAATGTAAGCGCCACCAGTTTTTGTATACACATCAATGACGTTGCGATAAGACAACGTAACAATTATCAGAATTGCTATAACTACTGCAGTCATTGGCATCAGCAGTGCAAATGCTGCAATGCCAAAAGCCGGAATCAAAGCGATAAGAATCTGTTCGCTTCCGTAGGCAGAAGATGAAATACAGTCCGACGATAAAATTCCTAAGCCATATCTTTTGCTTAATCTTTGATGGCTCAAGGTGTGACGATTAAGTGGACCACCCAATAAACGTCGCTTTATCTTGTAGGAAAGCGAATCTTTTAGATGTGCATGATCTTGCAAGGCAACCGGCTCCGGTGCCCCATCTGTCCACGACTTCGGCATAGTAGACTCATCTTATGCGCACAAAGATGTATATAGATGGCCAATGGGTCGACGGAATTAAAACCATGCCTGTTACCGATCCCAGCGATGGTTCCGTTATTGCAGAAGTAGCCATTGCCGGCCCCGAACAATGCGAAGCTGCCGTTGCAGCCGCCGACCGCGCCGCAGCCGATTGGGCAAAGACCGCACCACGTGTTCGCTCCGAAATCTTGCGCAAAGCATTTGAAATTATGGTCTCCGAAGCAGATGCAATCGCAACGATTGTCTCTAAAGAAAATGGCAAAGTTTTAACCGATGCCAAAGGCGAAGTTATGTACGCCGCAGAATTCTTCCGTTGGTTTGCAGAAGAAACAGTTCGCGTTCCAGGAGATTTCCGTAAATCACCAGCTGGTGACAAGCGAATCCTTGTTACTCACCAACCAATTGGTGTCTCACTTCTAATTACTCCCTGGAACTTTCCTGCAGCAATGGCCACACGCAAGATTGGTCCAGCAATTGCAGCGGGCTGCACAATGATTTTAAAACCAGCATCTGAAACTCCACTAACAGCGCTCGCAATCGTTGACATCATGGAACGCGCTGGTGTTCCTAAGGGAGTTATCAACGTCATCCTTCCTGAAAAAGTTGGCGAATCCATTTCAAAGATTTTGCATGATCCACGAGTAAAGAATTTGTCATTTAC
>CAZNWM010000025.1:7812-15110 GCA_964576975.1 uncultured Candidatus Planktophila sp. | reverse complement strand
GCCGATGGCATCGAAATGGTGCGGCAAACTGGGTGTGCTGGCGTTGTTGTTGGTCGCGGATGCCTAGGTCGTCCTTGGTTGTTTTCTGATTTAGTCAGCGCATTTAATGGCGGAACAGAGCGCACTTTGCCAACACTGCATCAGGTACGAGAAGTAATGTTTAGGCATGGCGAACTCATTGTTGATTACTTCGAATCAGAAGATCGCGGTTGTCGCGATTTACGCAAACACATGGCGTGGTATCTCAAAGGATTTAGAGTGCACCGCGAATTACGTAGAGAGTTTGGATTAATCGAATCTCTTGCACACTTTCGCACGCTCTTGGATCAACTAGAAGATCAGCCTTATCCAATCGAAGTTGGCGAAAAACCACGCGGTCGCACTAGCCATGGCCGCCCAGTTACATTGCCAGATCGATGGCTTGATGATCCAGATGAGATGGCTTCAATCGAACTAGAAGATGCATTTTCGGGTGGATGATGTTTGTCTTTAGATTCATTCGTCGCATATTCACAATAATTTTTCTAGTCATTTTGGCCATCCCAACGTATGCAGTTGGAAAAACTTATTATTCGGCTCACTACCCACAGGTTCGCGAAGCTGATGTCATCGTAGTTATGGGAGCAGCGCAATTTGATGGTCGCCCAGGAGATGTATTTGAAGCACGTTTAAGTGAGGCCAAGAGAATTTATGATCTAGGACTTGCTCCATTGATTATTACTGTTGGCTCGAAAGCTCCAGGGGATCGCACAACGGAGGCAGCATCAGGAAAAGCATGGTTAGTTTCATCGGGTGTACCGGCTCGAAATATTGTTGCTCTAGAAAATGGTCGCGATACTTTGGTCAGCACAAAAGCGTATGTGCGCGAAATGAAAAAGCGTGAGTTAAAAAATGTCATCATCGCAACAGATCCCTATCACTGCCGTCGCTCAATGAGTATGGCAAATGATCGCGGATTAGTTGCCACTTGTTCGCCGGTTCAATTTGGGCCGAATTCGCTACGCAATTCGAGCAAGAAATATTTGATTCGCGAATCTGGAGCGTATTTGGCATACATAACCTTGGGTCACCTCGGAATCAATATCAGCGACCACTTAGATGGCCAGAAAATTCTCGATAAGGTTATTTCATGAGCGTTTACAGCAATCGCGACAATGAACGTTTTCTAGATGAACCTCAAAAGCGCGCAGGCCGTACAGAATTTATGCGCGATCGTGCACGAGTTATTCACTCCGCTTCCCTTCGTCGCCTTGCAGCAAAAACACAAGTAGCCGTTCCTTGGGAAAATGATTTTCAACGCACTCGTTTATCTCACTCACTTGAATGCGCACAGATTGGTCGCGAACTCGGTGAATCACTCGGTGCCGATCCTGATCTCTTAGATACTGCCTGTCTTGCTCATGATTTGGGACATCCACCATTTGGTCACAACGGCGAAGAAGCACTTGCAGAAATTGCAAAGAGTTGCGGTGGCTTCGAAGGTAACGCGCAGAGCTTTAGATTACTTACTCGCTTGGAAGCAAAAACAGTGGACGCCGATGGTCGCTCGATTGGTCTGAATTTAACTCGCGCATCCCTTGATGCAGCAACTAAATATCCATGGCAACGAGCCATTAATCCGCGCAAATTTGGTGTCTACGACGATGACGTTGAAATCTACAAGTGGATGCGCGCAGATGCACCAGAAGGAAAACGCTGTATCGAAGCGCAAATCATGGATTGGGCAGATGATGTTTCATACTCTGTTCACGATTTAGAAGATGCCATCGTTGCCAACCAAGTTCATGTACGCACATTCGAAGATGATTTTGATGCTATTTATGAAAGCATGACAGAGGACTACGGAAGCAATGCAACTAAAGCAGAGGCAACCGAGGCTCTAATTAGATTGCAAGAGCTTTCATGTTGGCCAATTAATTACAATGGAAGCCACCGCTCACTTGCTCGTTTAAAGGATTCAACGAGCCAACTAGTAGGTCGCTTTGTTGTTGCAGCAGAGAACAAAACCCGCGCAATCTATGGGGATGAACCATTGGCAAGATATGGCGCAAATCTTGAGATTCCACGTGAGCAATTACTTGAAGTGGATTTCTTAAAAGCAGTCGCTGGTCACTACTTAATTCGCGCCGCCGAATCACAAGAGCGCTATGCAAAACAAAAGGTTGTCGTTGTTGAATTAGTAGATCTTTTGTATCAGAGCGCACCAAAGGCACTAGATGCAATTTTCATCGATGACTGGAATCGCGCAGCCGATGATGGCCAGCGCCTTCGCGTAGTAATTGACCAGATTGCCGCGCTGACTGACCCAGGTGCATACGCCCTGCATGCTCGCCTGACTCAAAATCGCTAAAGTGCGCATATGAGCGGACGCATTAAAGATGAAGATGTTACCTATCTTCGCGAACGCGTTCCGATCGATGAAGTTGTTGCGGATTATGTACAACTTAAATCAGCAGGTGGTGGACAGAAAAAAGGTTTATGTCCCTTTCACGACGAAAAATCTCCTTCATTTCACGTAACACCTAGCAAAGGTTTTTATCACTGCTTCGGATGTCAAGCTAGCGGTGATGTCATCTCATTTCTGATGAAGATGGATCACTTAACATTTACTGAAACTCTCGAACGACTAGCAGATCGCATTGGTTACACACTGCGCTATGAAGAAAACTCATCTGGTCCATCTGTTCCATCCGGAATGCGTTCGCGCTTAATTGCTGCAAATGCAGCAGCAGCCACGTATTACCAAGAACAACTCAATACTTCACCGGATGCCGCCCACGGTCGTGAATTACTAACTAAACGCGGATTTGATAAAGATGCGTGCAAGTTATTTGGTGTTGGCTTTGCACCTGATGATTGGGATTCACTTACTAAACACTTGCGTGCGCAAGGCTTTACTATCGATGAACTAGAAACTGCAGGTCTTTCTAAGATGGGCCAGCGCGGACCCATTGATCGTTTTCGCAATCGCCTGACGTGGCCAATCAAAGATATTACTGGCGATGTTGTTGGATTTGGCTGTCGCAAGTTAGCTAGCGATGAAGAAGATCAAGGTCCCAAATATCTCAATACCCCCGAGACTCCAATTTATAAAAAGAGCCAAGTTTTATACGGCCTAGATGTAGCAAAGAAAGAGATTGCAAAGAAGCGCCAAGCCGTAATTGTTGAAGGCTATACAGATGTAATGGCTGCTCACTTAGCAGGAATCACAACAGCGGTTGCAACATGCGGTACGGCATTTGGGGCAGACCACATTCGAATCTTGCGTAGATTGTTAATGGATGACGATGCATTTCGTGGCGAAGTAATCTTCACATTTGATGGAGATGCCGCAGGTCAAAAGGCGGCACTACGGGCATTTAGTGATGATCAAAAGTTTGTGACTCAAACATTTGTGGCTGTCGAACCAGATGGGCTTGATCCTTGCGACCTTCGCCAAACCAAAGGTGATGCAGCGCTTCGCGATTTAATTGCACGACGTGTTCCACTCTTTGAGTTTGCGATTCGCGCCGAACTAGCAAAGTACAACCTCACTACACCCGAGGGTCGCATCAGCGCACTCAATGCTGCAGCGCCACTTGTTGCTCAAATTCGCGATAAATCTTTGCGCCCAGAGTATTCACGCTCACTCGCAGGATGGCTCGGTGTTGAAGTCGAACAAGTTTCCGGCGCGGTTGCAACTGCCATGAAGAAGACACCACAAGTAAGTGTTGATCCGACGGCTCCCGAAGTTGTGCCACAACAGTGGCGCCCAGATCCGCAAGAGCCACGATTAATTCTTGAGCGCGAAGTTTTGAAGGCTCGCTTGCAAGCACCAACTCTGTCAAAGGATTTTGCTTCTCTTGAAGCAAGTGCATTTACGCATCCGGCTTATCAAGAGTTACGTGCAGTCATTGATCAGATGGCGCCAGAAAATAGCGCACTGACAATAGATAAAATTACAAATGAAAACATGAAATCTTTATTCACTGAATTAAACGTCGAACCGATACGTGCGGATGGCGAAGTCACAGAGCACTATGTAGCCAGCATCATTGCGCGCTTGCGCGAAGTCTCTGTCTCGCGCGCAATTGCAGAACTTAAATCAAGTTTGCAACGACTCAATCCCGTTGAAAATGAAGCCGAATACAACGCCGCTTTCGCCCAACTTGTGGCCCTAGAAAGCACTCGCCGTACCTTGCATGATCTCGCCCTCGGCGGGCTTTAACTCCGCTTCGATTTAGACCACCCCTTCGCCGTGCGCTAGAGTGTGCGCTCGTTACTCTTCGAAAAGTAGCGAAATAGTCCCTGATAGCTCAATGGCAGAGCAGCCGGCTGTTAACCGGCAGGTTCTTGGTTCGAATCCAAGTCAGGGAGCAGGAATTTCTCAGGCATCTCTCAGGTTAAATCATTATCTTTAACCACCGCAAATCGATTGGGACAAAACGAAATGAATCGCAGAGGCTTTTTTCGCTCCGCAGCGATTGCTGCCGGTGCACTAATTTTCGGACGTACGCAATCAGCGATTGCCTCCTCGCCGAAGCGAATCGTCAGAGTCTCAAGGTTTCCAATCGGTTCTAACCAAAAATTCGTTGCAGCAAATGGATCTCCTGCGTTCTTATTTCGCACAAAGACCGGTGTCTTTGCATACTCTGCGATTTGTACTCACCAAGGCTGCACGGTTGATTACTTTAAGGCAGGCAAGAAACTTGTTTGCCCTTGTCATGGTGCATCATTTGATCCTTTTAATGCAGGCAAAGTGGTTTCAGGTGAAGCAAATAATCCACTTGCAAGAATTAATGTTTCTATCAAAAACGGATGGGTTGTGCAGTCTTAAATGAAAAGAAATAGCATCAATGTAGTTATTGCCTTCGTACTCGGTGCCAGCGTTGCAGGTGGCGTTGCTGTTGCAGAAAATAACAACAGCGGTGGAGTCAAAGCGTGTGTTGATAACAGAACGAAAGCACTTTTCTTATCGGTAGATGGCAAGTGCGCAAAAGGACGTTCAGCACTTGAATTAACGACGAACGCATTTGACGTAAAAAACCTTGCGGCAACAGTTACTCCATCCGTAGTTTTTATTTCAGTAGAAGCAGGCTCACGTAGTGGAACTGGATCCGGTTGGGTCTACAGATCCAGCGCATCTTCTTCTTACATAATTACAAACAATCACGTAATTGAATCTGCTGCTACATCTGGAAAAATCACAGTCGAGTTTTCAAATGGCGATCAAATTGATGCAAAGATTATTGGTCGAGATAAGGCCTATGACTTAGCAGTCCTTCAAATTAATCGCGGCAACCTTGCAGCCCTTAATCTTGGCGATTCAACAAAATTAGTTGTTGGCGAATCTGTGATGGCAGTTGGCTCTCCACTGGGGCTGACATCTACAGTAACAACAGGAATTATCTCAGCGATTAATCGTCCCGTATCTGCTGGAAGTGTTGGCGCAGAATCATTTGTTAATGCGATTCAAACTGATGCGGCAATTAATCCTGGCAACTCCGGTGGCGCTCTAGTAAACGCACAGGGTCAAATTATTGGTGTTAATTCAGCAATCGCAACGCTCTCATCCGGCGGTACCAGTGGCAGCATCGGTCTTGGTTTTGCTATTCCAATTACAGAGGCAAGGCGTGTGATTGAAGAAATCATTACTTCGCCAACAAATACATCTACACGACCAGTTCTCGGCGTCTTTTTTGACAATACCTTCCAAGGAAATGGCGCAAGAATTCTTCGATTATCAGCCGGTGAAGCTGCTGAAGTTGCAGGAATTCCTGTCGGATCAATCGTTAAATCAATTGGCGGACAACGAGTAACTGATCAAGTCAGTGCAATTGTTCGTATTCGCTCATTTGCACCAGGTGCCACAGTTTCTGTGACAGTTGAGTTACCAAATAACGGGGGAGTTAGAACATTCACCGTTAAATTGGGCAAAGCGCCATCAAATGGTTAATCTGTAGCCATGGCACTATTTCGTTTATCAATTTCACTTCCTGATCAGCCAGGTTCCCTTGGCGCATTGGCATCTGCCATTGGTTTTGCAGGTGGAGATATTCGAGAGCTCACCGTGACTAAATCTGAAGCCGGAAAAGGTTATGACGACTTAACTGTTGCAATTCCAGGCAGTGATCCAACTGATTTACTTAACATTCTTGGATCAATCGGTGGCGTTGAAGTTATTGAAATCAAGCCAATTAACTAGCTTTAAAAGTATCTTCAACCATCTGATCTAGAGTCCGCACAGGTTTCCAATTAAGCAGCATCTCTGCTTTATCTATATTGGCAACAAGCACGGCAGGATCTCCTGAACGCCGTGGGGCATCAACTGTTGGCAGTGGCGTGTTTTTAACGCGAGAGACAGAAGCAACGACCTCTGCAACTGAATAACCGCTGCCAGAGCCAATGTTAAACACATGGTGCTCGGATGGAGTTAAGTACTGAAGTGCTCTCATATGCGCATCAATTAAATCGATGATGTGCACATAATCTCGCACACATGTTCCATCTTTTGTCTTCCAATCGCGCCCAAAAATGCGCAGTGGCGAATCTGAAGTCGCACGCAACGCATTAGGAATTAAGTGAGTTTCCGGATCGTGGCGCTCAGCCAACCAGCCACGCTCAGTCTGCAAAGCTCCAGCCACATTGAAATAACGCAGAGAAACAGCTGCCACCTTGTGCGTCAATGCAGCCGATGCCAGTTCGCGTTCGATTGCTAATTTTGTTTCCCCATAAGGATTCGTCGGTTTGCACTTAGCTGTCTCTGACACCGGAGATGACTCTGGTTCACCATAGGTTGCAGCCGAGGAAGAAAAAACGATTTTTTTAATGCCTAATACATTCATCTGATCTAACAAAAGCTTTGTGCCATCTACGTTTACTTTTCTGTACAAATCAGGTTTTTCAACAGATTCACCAACTAAAGATTTACCAGCAAAGTGCATCACTGCTTCGCACCCTTTGAGAGCGCGGGCAACTATTTCGGAGTCGAGCATTGAGCCCTGCACAAATCGAACCGTTGGCGGTAAAGAATCCGCGTGACCAGTGCTGCAATCATCGAGCACTGTTATGTCGTGGCCACTGTTTTTTAGGATTTCCACAGCATGAGAGCCAATGTAGCCGGCGCCCCCTGTGACCAAGATTTTCATTTACTTCAGCTTTACTTCTCGCAATTGTGCGGCTGATTGTTCAGGACGTAAATCCATAATGAATGCGCCCATAGAAGATTCAGAACCCGCTAAATATTTTAGTTTTCCTGGTGCGCGGCGCACACTTGTAATCTGCCAGTGCAAACGCAATAAGTCACGGCCTTCACGCAC
>CAZNWM010000025.1:0-7712 GCA_964576975.1 uncultured Candidatus Planktophila sp. | reverse complement strand
ATCTTTGATTTCGCGAGCAACAATTTCGTCGAACAAAACTTTGCCAGTGCGCTCCTTATGCTTCTTAGCTACTTCAAGCATCCGAGAAACCTTTGGTGGAATGTATGAATATGCATAAATCTGACCGTGCGGATGCGCAAGGGTCACGCCAACTTCTTCACCACGATTTTCAAAGGGTGCGATGTGGTGGATGAATTTTTCCTTAGACAATTCTCGTGTGCGATCTATCCATGCTTCAAGCAGCACTCGAATTCGCTCGGTACTTAAATCTTTAAACGATTGCCCATGATCTGCAGTGAAACAAATAACTTCACATTTGCCTGCGGCGCTTCCGGTGTCAGTATCTGGTCCTGCGATATCTGGCAGTGCCCAATCACCAACTGGCGGGCGAAGGGACGGAGATTTGTTATCAAATACAACAACTTCAAAATCATCTTCAGGAACTTCTGTGAGATTTTCCCCAGTTGAAGGACAGAGTGGGCATAACTCTTTTGGCGGTAAAAAAACACGACCTTGACGGTGAGCAGCCATTGCAACCCACTCATTAACAAGCGGATCTAGGCGAAGTTCGCCAATTCCTGGCTGTTCAGCCTTTTCGCGTTTATCTGCAGCCGCACGCACTTGATCTTTTGTATCGTAATAACGAATTGTTCGACCGTCAGAGAGTGGACGGTCGGTGCGCGTTACACCTGCGCCGAGTTGCGAGCTCATAGTGTGTCTACTCTATCCAATTAAGGGTTTTCTCGCGTTACGCTTAGCCTATGTTTACATCGCACTTAGGACCAGTACAACGCGATGAAGCGCTTAAAGCTCTAGCCACAGACACATTTGATGTTCTAGTTATCGGCGGTGGAGTCACCGGCGTCGGTGCAGCCCTTGATGCTGCATCACGCGGTTTAAAAGTTGCACTAGTTGATGCATCAGATCTTGCATCTGGAACTTCTAGTCGCTCAAGCAAACTTATTCATGGTGGACTTCGTTATCTAGAACAATATGATTTTAAATTAGTACGCGAAGCACTACACGAACGCGAATTAATGGTCTCATCTCTTGCGCCCCACTTAGTAAAACCACTTGCATTTTTATATCCACTTCACGAAAAAGTTCGCGAACGTACATACGTTGGCGCAGGCCTTGCACTCTATGACGCGCTTCGTGGTTTCCAACGCGCACTGCCTGGACACAAACACATCAGCCAGAAGAAGATTGCTGAAATCGCGCCATCTCTTCGTCCAGATATCGTTACTGGGGCAGTTAAATACTTTGATGCACAAGTTGACGATGCTCGTCACACAATGATGATCGCCCGAACTGCTGTTCGTCACGGGGCAGTAATTGCTACAAATGTCAGAGTTGAATCACTCGTTAAAGAAGGTAAGCGCGTTCTTGGTGTCAAAGCTCGCGATACTGAAACTGGAAAACTAATCACAATTAAGGCAACTGCCACAGTTATGTGTGCAGGTATTTGGAGTGATGAACTGCACGAGTCTTTTGGACTTAAAGCTGGCTATAACGTGACTATGAGCAAGGGCGTTCACATTGTTCTGCCAAAGAATGCAATTAAATCTAAAGAAGGAATTATCCTAAAGACCGCGGTTTCAGTTCTCTTCTTGATTCCATGGGCAGATAAGTGGATTGTAGGAACCACCGATACTCCATACACCGGTGATCGTCGTAAACCTCTTGCTGATCGCGCAGATGTTGAGTACATCATCAATGAAGCAAACAAAGTCTTAAAGCCAAAATTAAAGATTGAAGACGTTATTGGCGTTTATGCGGGATTGCGTCCATTAGTTGCGAACAAAAAAGATTCGGAAACAACAAAGCTTTCACGTGAGCACACCGTTGATCGCAGTGCGCCCGGTTTTGTCAGTATCGCAGGCGGTAAATACACAACATATCGGGTAATGGGTAAAGATGTTATTGATTTAGCAGGCGTTGAATTACGTCGAATAATTGCTGACAGTGTCACCGAGAAGCTTCCGATTGTTGGAGCTGATGGCTATTTTGCTTTATTGCAACAGGCCGAGCGCATCGCGGAACAAAGTGGGCTCAGCGTTGAAAGCGTAATTCATTTGCTCAATCGTTATGGCTCACTTATTAGTGAAGTTCTCGAAGTTATTCAAACCGATCCAAAGCTTGCAAAGCCCCTGACAAGGGATCTGCCATACCTAAAGGCTGAGATTTATTATGCAGCGAGCCACGAAGGTGCTCGAAGTGTTGACGATGTTATTTCACGCCGCACCCGTCTGGCTTTTGAAGCGTCAAATAGTGCAATGGATTTAGCTGGCGATGTTGCAACAATTATTGCGCCCGTACTTGGCTGGACCCCCAAGCAGAAGAAAGATTCCGTAAAGGCGTACTGCGAACTAGCCGAACGCGAGATTGAGGCTATCGAAGAAGCTCTGGCTAGCGCTTAGTTTTTAATCTGTCCGCGGCAACTATCAGTTGCAGGTTTCTTGATTGGCTTCTTTGTTGGCTTTGGAGTTGGTGTTGTCAGTGCTTGCTCGATACTTACAGTAATTGGTTGTGATGAAGTGGCATGCGTATCTGAATTATCGTAATAAACAATTGTTCCACTCCACACACCGGCAGGAATTCCTGAGACAGATAGCGTCCACGATCCGCTAGTTGATCGAACTACTCGTTGTTTGAGTGAAACATTCATGGGATTTGCAGGATCTTGAACAAACTTTACAGAACCCGTAACAACTGGTTCAAGTGTGGGTCGCATGACATCTACATCGATCACAAGGGGTCGATTCGTGTTACTAAATGTCACAGATTTCACGGTCATATAACTTGGTTCACCGACAGGCATGAAATCTGCTGGCTCTGGCGTCCATGAACCTTTGCGCAATGAAGCAAATTCGTCATGAGATCCTCTAAACACATTGAGGTCTAATCTGGAACCAGGAACACCATATTTAGGTGCAATTCCACACGATGAGTATTGCCACATTGTCCACTGCGCTTTGCAATTAGCTGCAGTCCACGAGTGCACAAAGCAACCACTATTTTTCATTCCTGGATGATTTGTGGGTACAGCAGGATCTAATCCATATTGAGCAATCCAGAGCGGATATTGAGCTAATTCTTTGCTGCGTTTCATAGAGCTTTCAAGAAAACTCGAATACGAATACAGAATAGGTTTGCGACCAGTTTTTTCCCAGATTTCACGTAAAAAAGTTTCAGCCCAAATTGTCACGGTATTTCGAGACGCATATTTAGCACAGCCGCTGCTTGCGCGGTACAGCACGCACTTATTTTCTATATCCAAAGCAACAGGCAAGTCCTTTTCAGTTAAGCCACCAATAGATGCGATGCGCCATATGACTTTTTGCGCCTGCACTTGAGCATCTTTAATTACAAGAGCTTTCGTAGGCACATTTGGCAGGACTGCATAGTGATACATGCCAGTGTAGATACCTGCAGCTTGCGCAGCTTCACGATCAATTTTGTACCACTTACGCGCAAGTGCATCTGCTTCATCTCGTGTATCTGATCCCTTGATCATCACAAAATTTATTCCAGCGGCGCGCTTTTTCTTGAAGTCAATCAATTTTCCATTGGGATGTTGCCATCTACTGATGTCAGTGCCATGAATTCGAGAACCTGGTCCCTTAAATTCAATTGGCGCTAATGGGCCAGCATCAGTGATGACTGGAACTTCAGCTGCATGGGTTGCCGTGAACCCTGAGGAGAATATTGAAAACAAGGTGATGGCAATGATCGTAAATTTGAATTTCATCGAAGCTCTTCAATCGACACTTTCACTCCGAGAATTTCATTTATTGCCAATGTCAATGACTCTTTGTGTTTTGGACGAACCTCTTCATATTCATGACTCGATGCAAACTTACGTGCATCAGAAAAATCTAATGTCAGAACGTTATTTTCAAAAGAAGCTAGGCGAGCATCGAAGAAGACTAGCCAGGCAATCCGGTCATTTGATTCGAGCAGGTCTAATACCTGATTCCACTGCTGACGTATATTGGCTACATCCACACAGGCACGATACCCGAGTCATTTATTTATCTTCTCCAGTATTTCCTGTGAAATAGGCAAGAGTTAGTAAAACTCGCAAATTGTGATCCGGACCGACGCAGAGATTCAGACTTTGGCAGATCCTTCCTACCATCTGCTCAACTGCCTTTTCACTGACGGAGTGTTTTTTGGAAATTTCTCGATTGCTAAAACCTTCAGATATAAGTTGCAGCGTGTGACGTTGAAGATGAGTGAGTAGAGGAAAGTCCGATGAGTAAAGGCTCATAAGTAACTGTAAGTCAATTATGACAATTCACACTCCTATTTTAAGATCTTTCTTAAACTCTCTGAAATTTTTGGAATCATCTGCTCAGCCGATATGGGGCTACCACCTGAGGCAAGAGTTGCAGAGAAGGAATGAATCAATGCTGCAGAGGCGGCAAGTGGTGCCAAGTAATCAGGATCATTTAATATTTCAATGAGATGTGTTGCAACCAATGCACCAAGTATTCCAGCAAGTACATCGCCTGTACCGGCTGTTGCAAGCCAAGGTGTTGCCACAGGAAGTTCAATCAAATTTGAATCGTTAGCGACATACGTTCGTGAACCCTTGAGAAGTACCGTCACGCCCAAAGTTTTTGCAGCAATTACAACCCACTTTTTTGGGTTACCTTCTATGGCCTCTGCAGTGACAGAAACTCCACGCGAATTAAGTAATCGCGCGAGCTCACCACTGTGCGGAGTAATAACAGTTGGTTGCTCAAGTTTTCCGGCCAATTTTAATGCACCAGCATCTAGAACAGTGGGCACACCTTGAATTTTTATTGATTTGAAATGGCGGTAACGAATCCAAGTAGTAAGCGAAGAGTATTTTCGTGCATCAATTCCTGAACCAACTATCCATGCAGATACATTTCCGGGATGACACACAACGGAAGGTGTTTCGTGAAGCACCAAATGATCGAGGCCACTTGAAGCATAAAACCGAATCATGCCGACACCGGTTGCAGCAGCGGCCGATGTAGTGAGCACTGAAGCACCTGGATATTGGGCAGAACCTGTTATTGCGCCGAGTACCCCGCGAGAGTATTTGTTATCAAGATCGCTTGGAACACCGATGCACTTCTTTGCATCTTTAATGCTCCACTTTTTAAGAACTGTTGGCACGTCCGCTCCTCTATCGAAAGTATCAGATTACCGTGCGGTGGGCATTGCGAAGAATTGAAGTTGCTCTACCATTTTTGCAACGCTTAGCGATGTTTCTAGCGGAAGCACCCAACTCGGCTGACCTTGAAGTTTTTTTCCAAAGTTTTCAACCATAAGTCTGTACGGATCAACTCCCTCAAACTCTTCAAACTGCTCACCCAAACGTAGAGAACTCTTTGCGTGCCACGAAGTAAACGCTTCCTCGCCAAGTAATTCAACCGATTCTTTTTCGCCTCGCACAATCAAACTCTGGTTTTCTGGCATTTCAAAAGATGCCAATCCATGTGCCGCAACCGATCCGTTCAAACGCATTTGCCATGTAGTTGTTAGATCAATTCCTGTTGGTCCAATATTTACTTCACGTTTTTCAATTTCAACTGGTGCGTTATCGCCAACGAGTGCTGCCATGGCATGAAGTGGATACACACCGATATCAAATAGCGCCCCACCACCCATTGCAGGCACAGCGCGATAGTTATCATCAATGGATGCGGGAAAAGTAAATGATGATTCAATAGAAACGATGTCACCGATGTTTCCAGCTTTTACATAATCAACCATTCGAATCATTCGCGGATGCCAACGAGACCACACCGCCTCAACTAAGAGACGATCATTGTCACGAGCGGCCTGAATCATGATTTCAACTTCAGCAGTGTTCATGGCAAATGGTTTTTCACACAGAACATGCTTTCCAGCATTAAGGGCTGCCACCGTCCACTTGCAGTGCAAGTGATTGGGAAGACTTATATAAACAGCATCGACTGATGGATCATCGATGAGGGCTTCATAGCTCTCATGAATTGTTATGGGATTAAGCGCTTCTGAACGTTTTGCATCACGACTTGCAACTGCTTGAACGATTGTGTCATTTGCCGCATGCATCGCTGGTGCGAGAGCCCTGGTTGCAATCCAACCCGCACCTAGTAATCCCCAGCGAATGCTTGTCATCGAAGCAGCACTGGTTCTATTGAGCGGCCATTTGTTCGAGCTGATTCCTCCGCTGCTTGCATAATCGCAACGACATCACGGGATTGACTGGTTGTGACAGACATCGGAGTTTTGTTGTGAATGAAATCGGCGACACTTTGGTGAAAAGAAAAGGGTGTAACCGGTGAGTTTGTGATTACTTCATGAGTTCCATCGGCGCGATGCACAGACAAAATAGCTGGTAAATCTGCAGGGGCTCCGCCTGCAGCAGGATCCCAATTACCGATGATTGCACCCTTTGTACCCAATACATAAAACTTTGGTTTACGAGCGGCTGCAAGATCTGAGTTAGTAAAAGTTGCACGAGCGCCATTTGAAAAAGTTATGGAAACATCTGCATGGTCCGCATTTGTGACGTGGTTCCAAAGTCGTTTCTGATTAACTCCTGTAACCGTATCGACTTTACCCGGAATGGTTGCAAGTATCTGGTCGATAAAGTGGCTACCCCAATCAAAGATTGCACCACCAGAGACTTCAACATCTGAGTGCCAGTAGTCACAAGGTTTTGAATAACCGCCCACAAAACTCTCGTATGAAAAGACATCTCCAATTGTTCCAGCGTCAATTAACTCTTTCATCGTTACAAAATCAGCATCAAAGCGGCGATTCTGATACACAACAAGCAATAAATTCTTTGATGCAGCCAGCGCCATGAGTTCGTCGCAGTGCTCAACAGATAACGCCATTGGCTTTTCTAGGATTACGTGGATGCCACGGTTCAGTGACTCTTTTGCCCACGAGTAATGACTATTTGGGGGAGTGGAAATAATCACGAGATCAATTAATCCTGAATCTAACATTTGAGTTGAATCACTAAAGGCAGTTACATCTGGTACCAATGCTTTTGCTGCAGCCACCCGCTCTGGATTTGTATCTGAAACAGCGGTCAGGCGCATGCCCTGTGTCGCACTTATTGCGCGATTGTGTTCATCACCGATTGCACCGTAGGCAAGAAGTCCAACACGTATTTCTTTCATACTCTCAGACACTCAAACCCCTTTAAATTTATGATGGTCGCAATACTAGTCAGTACTCATTCTCTATCGGTTCAAAGTAGGCGTTGATCCCACAACTTTGATTACTCCCTTGCTATCTGCTCGGACCAATACGCCTTCACCTGAGTCAACACCCACATTTGTAATCGCAGCGATATTGACAAAGTGGCCAACCAAAATCAGCATCCCACTTTTATTTCGGTGATCAACTATCTGCTTTCGAACTTTGATTGTCTGTGGGTGGTTGAGTGCATCTGCCTCTTCAAACAAAGAATCAAGATTTCGATTGAGTCGAACCTTTCCAAGGTTGAGCAAATTCGCAGTCTCTTTAGCCCTGCACCATCGACTTGATTCAACTCGTGCAATCTTTATCTCCCTGCGCGCAAGCCATCTGCCAACATCTTGTGCATCTTGGCGACCAACGGCTGAAAGATTGCGCTGCGTTGAACAATCACGTAAATCAAAGTTCTCCGGATCGCCAACGCCGGGTGCCAAACTATGACGCAGCAACAAGACATAACCCTTCGGAGCAGT
>CAZNWM010000024.1:2024-15181 GCA_964576975.1 uncultured Candidatus Planktophila sp. | reverse complement strand
ATCTCACTTCACACACCATTGGGTGAAGAAGGAGATTCTGAATTCGGAGATCTCATTGAAGACTCTGAAGCAGTAGTTCCAGCGGACGCGGTCTCATTTACATTGCTACAAGAGCAACTGCACTCAGTTCTAGACACTCTGTCAGAACGTGAAGCAGGCGTGGTTGCAATGCGCTTTGGCCTAACAGATGGTCAGCCAAAGACACTCGATGAAATCGGCAAGGTCTATGGCGTTACTCGCGAACGTATTCGCCAGATCGAATCAAAGACAATGTCTAAATTGCGCCACCCATCACGTAGCCAGGTGCTGCGCGATTACCTAGACTAAATCAATCAAGAATTAAAGGGAGAAACACATGAGCGACAAAGTAACGATGCGCATTAAGCCAAATGGCTCTATCCGCGTAACAGGTGAAGTTGATTTCGTAGATGCAGAAGGCAAAGTAGTTGAGACAAAGAGTGATTTTTCTTTGTGCCGCTGCGGAGCTTCAAAAGATAAGCCTTACTGCGACGGATCACACCGCGATGCTGGATTTGAAGCACCAGGTAACTAATCTTTTAAGATAAATCTGGCACATCGGTGTTGAATTGAAACTAACAATTCTTTTAGCCAGTGCGTTAGTCCTTGCGTTATTACCATCTGCCAAAGCCACTACGGCCGAGAAAAACTCAATTGATTTAGAAACTAAGTCTTGGTCAATACAAAATAGCGTCACTCAAGGTGGAAATACCCGAGGTCCCGCGTTAGCACTACTCAGCGATGACACTGTCATCTTGGGTGGCGGTCGAAGTGGTGGCGAAGTTTTTATTTGGAAGCCAACAAGCAAAAACCTTATTCGCACTGGAAGCTTTATTGCCTCAACTAGACGAATGATTGATTCCCGCTTTGCAATTAACGATATTGCCGTTTTATCAGAGAGTGCTTCATCAGCACGATTGCTGATTTCATACCCACGACTAAATGCTTCACGTTCGTGCGTTGAAATTGCTGTTGATGAACTTGCTTTGGATCGCAATCGCGACAAAGCGCGATTTATCGCTCAATGGTTTGTGAGCAAACCATGTGTTCCTGTTTCTGCGGTACAACACACAGCAGGTCGTTTTGAAGTAATCGATAAAAACTCTGTGTATCTAACGGTGGGCGACCTGGGCTTTACGCGCATTGGAGATCGCAAAAAACGTGGAGATTTAGGTTCAGTTTTTAAGTTAACCGCTCGCACTGCTGAAAAGATTTCACAAGGTCACCGAAATCCTCAAGGAATTGTTCTTTATAACAATGACACTCTGATGGTCTCTGAACATGGCCCACGTGGTGGAGATGAACTCAACATTGTTAAGAAAGGCAACGATTATGGGTGGCCATTTGTCACTTATGGACAACCATATGGCGCAGGGGATTACGTAAAACCAACCAAGACAGGTACCCACGAAGGCTTTGTAAAGCCAATTACATATTGGGTTCCATCGATTGCTCCAACCGAACTAGTCCAGCTTCCAAATCAAGGATGGGGAGATTGGAACTCTGCATTAGTGCTTGGAACATTGCGTGAAGAAGTTTTGGTCTTTATTGCTCTGAATCAGAAATTGGAAGTCACCAGCACACAGCAAATTGACGTGGGTCAACGCGTGCGGGATTTAGATGTATTAAGTGATGGTTCTCTGATTATGAGTACAGATGCCGGAAATTTAATTACGGCAAGTAAAAAGAGTTAGTTAGCAGCAGGAGATTCAACGAGTTTAGATGTCTCGTCTTGAATCTTTGCAGCAAGCGGACGAATCTTTTCGGCATATTCCTTGCCGTGGTGTCCGCAGAACAAGAGCTCTCCGCCAGAGAGAAGCACGGCGCGTACATAAGCCTGTGCTCCGCAACGATCGCATCGGTCAAGGGCGTTAAGAGGTACAGCTTCTAGAATCATTTGTTCTGACATATCTCTCTCCGTTCTCAATCGGGAAGTGGTGGGTGGTGCTCTTTCTATGGAACATCAAACCATGTCTAGTTATTCCCCGCTCGTTAATATTGCTCTTTTTCTTTAGATTTGCGTGTGAAAATGGGTGATTTTCATTGATATTCACATTATGAGAGCCCTGCGGCGAGTTACACGCAGGTTTGGGGTAATTGAAAGATAACCTTTGCCACCGTGGCCTCCAAGAAAGAAGATGCGAACATCTTGCAGGAGAGCTATACCGCAAAAGATTTAGCAGTCCTTGAAGGACTCGATGCAGTTCGCAAACGTCCCGGCATGTATATCGGTTCAACCGATTCTCGCGGACTCATGCACTGCTTGTGGGAAATTATTGATAACTCAGTCGATGAAGCACTCGCTGGTCACTGCAAAAAAATTGAGATTAATCTCGAATCAGATGGTTCAGTGGAAGTCCACGATGATGGTCGCGGTATCCCAGTAGATAAAGAACCAAAGACTGGATTAACTGGCGTTGAAGTAGTTCTTACAAAATTGCACGCAGGTGGAAAATTCGGTGGCGGTTCTTATGCTGCATCCGGCGGTCTGCACGGTGTTGGCGCTTCCGTTGTTAACGCACTTGCTGTTCGTTTGGATGCCGAAGTAGATCGCGATGGCAAAATTTATTGGATGTCCTTTCAACGCGGTGTTGCAGGAATTTTCGATGGCGATGGACCAAAGGCAGCGTTCACACCAAAATCTGGATTACGTGTTATCGGCAAGATTTCTAGCAAAGTCACAGGCACACGCATCAAGTGGTGGAGTGATAGGCAGATTTTCTTAAAGGAAGCCGAACTAGATCTTGAAGATATCTACGCTCGTGCTCGCCAAACATCTTTCTTAGTTCCTGGCCTGACACTTACCGTTAATGATAATCGTGGAAAAACAAAGACCACAGAATCTTTTTATCACAAGGGCGGAATCTCCGAATACTGTGAATTCTTGCAACCAGATCAGCCAATCGGTGATGTCATCCGCATCTACGGCACAGGTCACTACCAAGAAACTGTTCCTGTCTTAGATGACAAGGGACATATGGTTTCAACCGAAGTAGAACGCGATATGGAAGTAGATATCGCCATGAAGTGGGGCAATGGATTTGATAACACCCAGCGCTCATTCGTAAACATCATTGCAACGCCTAAAGGTGGAACTCACGTTCTAGGTTTTGAACGCGCAATCACAAAAGCTTTCAACGAAGCGCTTCGATCCACAAAAACATTGAAGAACAATGAAGCCGATGTCATTAAAGATGACATCCTCGAAGGTCTGACCGCTGTCATCACAGTTCGTATGTCAGAGCCACAATTTGAAGGCCAGACCAAGGAAGTTCTCGGAACCGCCGCCGCCACACGAATTGTCTCAGCAGTTGTCGCCGACAAAATGAAAGAATTTTTCAACACGACTCGTCGCATCGACAAAGCCAATGGGCGATTGATTCTTGAAAAAGTTGCTGGCGCATCTCGCACACGTATCTCTGCTCGCGCCCACAAAGATTTGCAACGTCGAAAGAATGCACTCGAATCATCTTCTCTTCCAACCAAGCTTTCGGATTGTCGCTCTGAAGATGTCAATCGCACAGAGCTATTTATCGTCGAAGGTGAATCAGCCCTTGGAACAACCAAGGCTGCACGCAACTCTGAGTTCCAGGCCATCTTGCCGATTCGTGGAAAGATCCTGAACGTACAAAAAGCATCACTGTCTCAGATGCTCGATAACTCCGAGTGCGCATCCATCATTCAGGTAATCGGTGCTGGTTCTGGAAAATCATTTGAATTAGATGATGCTCGTTATGGCCGAATCATTTTGATGTCAGATGCTGACGTTGATGGTGCGCACATTCGTTGTTTGTTACTCACGCTCTTGTATCGCTACATGAAGCCGATGATCGATGATGGTCGCGTCTTCGCTGCGATTCCACCACTGCACCGCATTGAAACAATGGGTGGCGGGGGCAAGAAGGGTGAATACATTTACACATACTCAGATGATGAGATGCGTAAAGTCACCGCAGATTTGAAGAAGGCTGGCAAGAAGTGGAAAGAACCAATCCAGCGCTACAAAGGTCTCGGCGAGATGGACGCGGATCAATTACGCGAAACCACAATGGATCCAGATGCACGCACACTTCGTCGCATCACAATCAAGGATGCAGCGGCTGCAGAATCAATGTTTGAGCTATTGATGGGCAACGACGTTGCACCACGTAAAGAGTTTATTTCTACCGCTGAAATCGATCGCGACAGAATCGACGCTTAACTCTTTAGGGTTACTGTTTTACGAGCTTGGATATTGACTTTGCAAGGAGCGGAACGGCCGCTTCCCACTTCATCCCAAATTGTTTTTCGATGGATTGTTCAAAAGTCATGCCATCAGAGATATCTTCATAAATCTGGATGTTAATCGCTGGACCTTTGATTGCTGTAAAGATTTCAGAGACCAGCATTCCTAGGTCATAAAGATGCCACTGAGTGTCTGGCGCAGACCAAACCTTGGTATCTGGTGGCTTTATGTAGTTGGCAATCCACTTCTCATTGAACTTCTTGTTTCTATTCGCCAGGAAGTCCTTTGTCCAGAACTTTCTATCAGCTGCGTACTTAGGAAATGAATTAGCGAATATTGCCGCTGATTGGGAGAACTGAGCTCCACCCTCGGCAAACCACCACGGCGTAAAGGCTTTGATCCCAAACATGGCCTGGCCTTGTTGCGGTGTGCCAAAGAAAGCTCCAACTTGAACCGCATGCATGTATTCATGTGCTTCAAGAGTTCCATCTGAGTGATGGCGATCTGGTTTTTGCATTACCGCTGTTAGTAAAACTCCGTCGCCTTCATTGTTTATGGTTCCGCTTGCACCCCAGCATTCGGTTACCTTGCGACAACTGTTTTTTGCTTCTTGCCCAGTAGCCATAGAAAAGATTTCTGAATACTTCTTTTGCGCCCAATCAACATCTTTAAAGCTGTAATAAATTGCGTAGGTCTTTGATGGATGACGGAAATCTGGATACATACGCTTTACGGCATCGAAGGCTAATTTTGGATTTGGATTTGAGAGTTTTGTGTTCGGTCCAACAATTATCTCAAGGGCTGAATTCTTCGCCGTACTTGAAAGTATTTGATCACTACTCTTTTTCCACGCCCAATAAGAAACGTCTGCAGGTCTATTTACTGCATCTTGAAAGCTTGTGATTGGTTTAGGTGTCTTTGATGCGTGTGCAGGTTGTACAAAGACTGAGAGTAGAAGAATGGCAACACTTGATAGCGCGATGGAACGAATTTTCATGCACAGATGTTAATCGATACTGACCAAATCGAAGTACTCGTCTTTCCATAAATCTTCATCGCCATCAGGCAGCAAGATGACTCTCTCGGGCTTAAGGGCTTGCACAGCGCCTTCATCGTGAGATACCAGGATTACTGAGCCTTGATATTCCGACAGCGCTGCAAGAATTTCATCGCGGGATGCGGGATCAAGGTTATTCGTTGGCTCATCGAGTAACAAAACATTTGCAGCACCAACAACCAGAACTGCAAGTGCTAAACGAGTACGTTCACCGCCAGATAAAACTTTGACCGGTTTGTGTACATCATCGCCGATGAACAAAAAGGATCCAAGAACGTTGCGCGCTTCGGGTTCACGAATATCTGGCGTTGCTGACATCATGTTTTCTAACACAGTGCGTTCGAAATCCAGTGATTCGTGTTCTTGGGCGTAGTAACCAATTTTTAATCCGTGACCTGCAATAACTTCGCCAGTATCTGATTCGAGTTCGCCCGCCAGGATGCGTAGCAACGTTGTCTTGCCGGCACCGTTTAGTCCAAGGATTACAACGCGAGAGCCCTTATCGATAACAACTCCGACGTCGGTAAAGATTTCAAGTGAGCCGTAAGACTTTGAAAGATCGTGCGCAGAAATTGGGGTCTTGCCACACGGAGATGGAGTTGGAAAGCGAAGCTTTGCGACTTTATCTGAGACACGGACATCTTCAAGGGATGAACGAAGTTTTTCAGCACGACGGAGCATGCCTTGAGCCGCAGTTGCTTTGCTTGCTTTAGCGCGCATCTTCTCGCCCTGCTTTTGCAAGATTTCTGCACGCTTTTCGGCATTGGCGCGCTCTTTCTTGCGGCGGTGTTCATCTTGTTCGCGTTGCAATAAGTATTGCTTCCAGCCAAGGTTGTACACGTCAATCACGTTGCGGTTGGCATCGATGTAGAAGACTTTGTTTACAACAGTTTCAATCAGGTTTACATCGTGGGAAATAATTACTAGCCCACCTGAATACTTGCTCAAATAATCGCGCAGCCACATAATCGAATCAGCATCTAAGTGGTTAGTTGGTTCATCGAGTAAAAGTGTTTCTGCGCCACTAAATAAGATGCGTGCTAATTCGATGCGGCGGCGTTGACCACCAGAGAGTGCTGCAAGTTCTTGATTAAACAAGTTCTCCGGAACTCCGAGAGATGACGCGATTGCTTCAGCTTCAGCTGTTGCTGCGTAACCGCCTGCTGCGCTGAACTCTGCTTCAACTCGACCATAGCGTTCCATTGCTTTTTCTAATTCGTCGCCTTGCGTTGTAGACATCTCTTCTTCGACAGATCTCATGCGCTTTGCGATTGCATCTAATTCGCGAACAGAGAGAATGCGATCAATAACGCTTCCTTGATCTTCGCCGGTGCGTGGATCCTGGGGGAGATAGCCGATTTTTCCTGTGCGATTTACGGCGCCGCCTGCAGGCATTGTTTCGCCCGCTAATACTTTTGCGAGAGTGGATTTACCGGCGCCATTTCTACCAACGAAACCGATGCGATCACCGTGATTAATGCGGACAGTGACGTTACTGACTAATAGACGTGCCCCAGCGCGTAACTCGAGACTTTGCGTGGAGATCATTTAAGGAATCATCCCACACGGGGTGCTTGGTTGCGAAACTAAGAAGTTAGGCAGCACCAATTCGAGTGCGACGTGGGGTAGCAAAAGCTTTTGCTACAGCGTCTAACTCAGTGGAGACCTGCTTCTTAATCGCATCCTCAGATTTAAGTAATGTGTTGAGGGCGGCAATTGTTGATTTGAGTTCTTTTTGTTCAGTCTCAAGTTCAATCTTGCTCATCTTGGTCAGACGACGAAGTGGCATATCAAGAATGTATGTTGCTTGTTCGTCATTGAGCTTAAAGCCCTTAATCAATGCATCTTTTGCAACGGTTGCATCATCTGATGCACGAATGATTTTGATGACCTTATCGATATCAATAATCGCTTTGAGCAATCCATCGACCAGGGTCAAACGAGCAGTTGCTCTGGCTTTTCTAAACTCTGAGCGGCGACGAACAACTTCGATGCGGTGATCGATAAAGACCTGAAGAAGTTCCTTAAGACCAAGAGTTTGCGGGCGTCCTTTAACAAGTGCGACTGCGTTAATGGCGAAGGCATCTTCCATCGGAGTTAACTTGTAGAGCTGCTCTAGGACTGCTTCTGGCTCGAAGCCGTTCTTTAACTCAATAACAACGTTTGTGCCTGTCTGGCCATCAGTTAAATCGATGATGTCAGAGATTCCCTGAATCTTCTTAGCCTTTGCAAGATCTGCAATGCGTTCGACAACTTTTTCTGGACCAATGGTGAATGGCAACTCTTTAATGGTGATGCCCATTTTGCGAGTTGTTACTTTAGAAATCTCAACAGTTGCACGGACTTTAAAAGATCCCTTGCCAGTTGAATACGCTTCACGGACACCTTCTAGACCAACTAGTTCACCACCTGTTGGAAAGTCTGGACCAGGAATAAATTTCATCAGCGCGTTGATGGTGGCTTTTGGGTTTTCAATCAGGTGCTTAGTTGCTGCAATAACTTCGCCTAAGTTGTGTGGCGCCATATTCGTTGCCATACCAACAGCAATTCCAGAACCGCCATTTACCAGCAAGTTTGGATATGCCGCAGGTAGTACTTGTGGTTCGAAGATTTGTCCGTCGTAGTTAGCACCGAAATCAACAGTGTCTTCATCTGTTTCTGCAACCATCGTGAGTGCTGCTTGTGCCAAACGTGCTTCGGTGTAACGCATTGCTGCAGGACCGGCATCGAGTGAACCGAAGTTTCCGTGTCCATCGATAAGTGGCAAGCGCATTGAAAATGATTGAGCCATACGCACGAGTGCGTCATAAATTGCACCATCACCGTGTGGGTGCAACTTACCCATAACTTCACCGACAACACGTGCGCTCTTTACGTGACCTTTATCTGGGCGCAATCCCATCTCTGCCATCTGGTGCAAGATGCGGCGGTGTACAGGCTTTAAACCATCACGTGCATCGGGCAACGCGCGAGAATAAATAACTGAGTACGCGTACTCCAAAAATGATTCTGACATTTCAGATGAAACATCAATATCAACAATCTTGCCTGGGTATTCACCTGGTTTTGGGCCAGCAGGTTTTTTGCCTTTAGGTGGAGTCTTCGTTGCCATGGGGGCGATTGTGCCAAGTACAACGCCTAAAGTGCGTGACCGCCTTGCGGGCGTGCCCCGATATTTGCAACACATTTCGCTGCAAGAGTTACTCCGGCCGTCACAGAGGCAGATAAATCGCCGCCAGATATTTTTGTTGAGATAAATCCTGCGGCAAAGCTATCGCCGGCTCCTGTTGTATCTGCAACCGCAATTTTTACCGCGTCAATATCGATTCGTGTACCACCACGCACTTGCGCAATTGCTCCAGCTGATCCACGTTTAATAATCACTGCAGGACAGAGTTCTAATAACTTTTGAAGTGCTAAATCCACATCTTCTACATCAGCTAGATAGAGCGCTTCTTCTTCATTAGGCAACACATAATCCATGTGTGGCAACCACGAATGAATCAGTGCACGATCGATTTCTTTCATGGCGCCCACGGTCACAGTGTCATAAAAAAGCGGAAGCCCTGCTGATTTAATCGCTGAAATCATCTCTAGTACTCCTGCGCGAGAACGAGGATTCAGTAATGCATACCCAGAAACATATGCAGCATCGAATCCACCGAGATCTGGCATATCCGAAAGGATTAATCCCGAATTAGCTCCAGTCTCGGGAAACATAGTGCGCTCACCCTCTTTATCGACCAAGATAACAACAACACCTGTTGCATCAGCGGTTTTCTTAAGTGATGAGTGATCTACTCCTAAATCTTCAAACTCAGAAATAATCGCAGCACCTGCAGAATCATTTCCTACACGGGCAACAATGCTGGCTGCCATACCAGTGTGAGCAATCCAGGATGCAACGTTTCCGGCGGCACCGCCGCTATGTGTCGTAATCTTTGAAGGAGTGTCTTCGCCGTAATTAATCGGCGCTTGCAGGGAAACAACAACATCGAGCATGACATCGCCGATGCATAAGACTTTTGGCATTTTACTTATTGAGGGCTACAGCGATATCTGCTGCAAGTGCACTATTTGATTTAATAATTTCGATATTAACGCGCAGTGAATCACCATCACTTGCAGTATGAAAGTGCTCGAGCAAGAAAGGCGTCACAGCCTTTCCTGTAATTCCTTCTTTTTCTGCACTCGCTAAACCACTAGCCAAAATCGAATCGTGTAATTTCTTGTCCATCTGATTCTTCACGGGATTGGCAACGATAAGGGCGGACGAGTTGGTCTTCATGGTTGCTCGCGCCTTGATGGCAGATGCAATCTCATCTGCGGTATCGGCTTGATATTCGATTTCAAAACCAGAATCTGTTAAATAAAATCCAGGAAACTTCTTAGTCTTATAGCCGATGACACCGATGGCTAGAGTTTCAAGGCGTTCAAGGGTGGCACCGACATCCAGAATTGATTTAACACCTGCGCAGACAACTGTGATGTCTAGTGCCGATAACGCTGTGAGATCAGCAGATTCATCAAATGATTCTTGCGCACCTCGATGGACTCCACCTAAACCACCTGTTGCAAAGACTTTTATGCCAGCCATAACTGCAAGGTGCGCGGTTGCCGCCACAGTTGTTGCTGCAGATTTTCCAAAAGCAACCGCAATTGCAAGGTCACGACTAGAGGCCTTAAGAATGTTATCTCGCGTTGCAATAGTGACTAATTCTTCATCACTTAAACCAATATGAACATTGCCATCAATAACAGCAATTGTTGCCGGTGTTGCACCATGAGCTCGAACGATTGCTTCTACGTCACGAGCAACTTCTAGATTCGTAGGACGTGGCAAACCATGACTGATGATTGTTGATTCAAGTGCAACGATGGGAGAACCAGATGCAATGGCGGCCGCTACTTCATCTGAGTATTTCAATACATCGCTGAGATCTGAATTCATGAGCGAAAGGATACCCCCCAATACGCTCGTGCTTCATGGCAAGATACGAGTATGCATTTGGCCCACATCACACCCTCAATATTTGCGGGTCTTGGGCTAAGTAGTGCAACGGATTTACTTTCACTTGGGCAATCTCCACACGGCAAAGAAGTTTTATTTCTAGTCGATGGACTTGGCGCCGATGTCATTGAAAAGTACAAAGATTTAATTCCTACTCTGCACTCATTTACTCACCATGGTGTTGTTGCCACATCTTTTCCTTCGACAACTGCAACTTCTCTTGCAACGCTAATGACCGGAGAATTACCTGGTACTCACGCAATGCTTGGGTACACAGTTCGTGTTCCACGTAGCGGGGGACGAGTTCTTAATTCACTGAAGTGGGATGAAAGAGTTGATCCACATGTGTGGCAGAGCGTTCCAACTCTCTTTGAGCGAGCGGCTGAAGAAAACATCTCTGTCTCGCACGTAGCAGCCAAGCGTTATGAAAATACAGGATTCACTCAAGCGGTGTTTCGCGGAGCGACGTATCGTGGCGCAAATGTCTTGCCAGACATGATCGCTGAAACCAAGGCAGCGCTATCGAATGAACCATCTTTTGCCTATGTCTATATCAATGATCTTGATGTGGCAGGACATAGCGATGGTGTTGGTTCTGATAAATGGTGCGCAGCGCTTTCTTACGTTGATCAGGTAGCTAAAGCACTTGCCACACAATTGCCCCGTGGTACTCGTATCTTTTTAACAGCCGATCACGGCATGGTTAATGTGGAAGAAAAGATAGTTCTAGGTCAAGACAATGATTTGCTATCAGGAATCGAAACTATTGCCGGAGAACCACGCGCGCGTCATCTATATCTAACTGAAAGCGCGGATTCTCCAAGCGCGCGTGTCGAATTTGCGCAAAAGTGGCGCGAAATTCTGGGAGAGCAAGCAGATGTGTTTACTCGCGAAGAAGTTACGCAGAATAAACTCTTTGGTCCTTCATTAGTTGAAAATGCAATAGATCGAATGGGCGATGTCATTGCAATTGCTCGCGGTGGGGTTATTTTGATTGACCCAGAACGCACGGCACTAGAAGGTGCGATGGTCGGACACCATGGTGGATCAAGTGAGATTGAAAGCTCTGTGCCACTGCTATCAAGAGTTGTTAGTTAAACTCATCCTCATCATTTTTTTTCGCAGCACCTGCACCAAACATAATTTCATCCCATGAAGGAACTTTTGCGCGACCAACAACACCATCTCGCGCTGCTGACTCATCTGGTTCTTCGCGCAGAGAAACTAAACGTGGTGGTTCAGGCTTCAGCGCTTCTGGAGAAGAGGTAATTCGAATCGGTGCTGGCGCTGGTTCATCTGAGTAAATCAATCCGTTTTCTGGACGTGAATGTTCGACAATCTTTGTAGCGCCTCTGTCAGAATTTGGTGCATCGCCCATCATCCAACGAGCATTTTCATCTTGGGCAGTGATTGAGCGTCGCGTCGGATCAAACTCCCAAATTGCATCGCCGTGTCCATCGCTATTTGGATAACTAAGGGAAACCGACCATGTGCCATCGTGGTGGCGCCATGCATTCCACGCTAAATCTTCCTCGGAAATATCTCGTGGTGCTAAACGACCAAGAACTACTTCAAAGAGTGTCTCTGGTTCTTCACCAGGATTGCGGCGAACAATAATTGCGTGCGCTTGATCAATAATGAAAGAACGTTCTTGAAGGATTGGACCTGCAAAGCGTTCAATTTTTTCGATACTTGTTCCAGAGTCGCGGGCTATATCTTGCGCGCTTTCTCCAAGACGAAGGCGACGTTGAATATCTTTAACACTTAAAATTTGGTCTGATTCATCAGGCACGGACGAGAGTCGCTGTTGGTTAACCGATGCACGCAATGAGTCACTAATGCGCAACGTAAATTCGTTGCCATCGTTATCAGCAAGGGTTATGTGAACGCCATCTGGCGTCTTGCCGGTGAATCGAAGATCAGTCACGAGGTTGAGCGTAACCGATGGCAGCCCGATAAGTAGAGAGGTACGGCAGTGTTGCCACCATTGCGGCGAACATAAAGCCAAGTGGAACCCAAAATGCGGACCGTGCACCTGCGTTATCGATGATGATGCCAGCTAGTGCGCTAGAAATTGCAGCACCGAGTGGCATACCTGCAATTACCCATGTCAGGGCTTCAGTAATTTGTCCTGCAGGCACTGCATTTTCAACTGTTCCGTATGCATTCACTATGAGTGGAGCGATAAACAAACCATTAACAAATAACGCAACTGCCAACAAAGCAATTGAGTCCACAAATAGAAGTGGCAGAGTGCCAAGTGTGAGACCAACTAAATAAATGAGAAATCTTGTTGCATGTGCAGATTGAAACTTGATTGAACCATTGATCAATGCAGCAACTGCGCTACCGACAGCCCACAGGGCAAGAAGCCAACCTGTGCTTGATGCAGAATTTTTCTCTTCGGCAAATCCAACGACTGTGATTCCAACTGCGCCAAAGAATCCGCCAAGAAATGCACAAGGAATAACGATTGATTGAACAATTCTGTTTCGCAAAACTGCGGGATGAGGTTCTTCTTCATTAGCTGGCTGTGCAGGCGGCTCTGTTGATTTCATTGCAGCAAGTGATGGCAAACCGATAATCAAAAAGATTAGTCCAGCCAGGATTCCGGCAGATGGTGAGATGTTTACGGCGCAGGTTGTAGCAACGACTGGTCCCAGAATAAAGACAAACTCATCAACCATGGCTTCCCATGAATACGCAGTATTTACGAGATGTCCATCGCTATTGTCGGGATCATTTCTAAGGATGTGAAGCCAACGTCGGCGCACCATTCCGCCTGCATTAATTGCAGTTGATTCAGCAATAATTAAAGAGACAAACCAAGTCCAAATCGGTGCATC
>CAZNWM010000024.1:0-1924 GCA_964576975.1 uncultured Candidatus Planktophila sp. | reverse complement strand
ATAAAGCCCGCAGTTGAGAATTTCAGTGAACCCGGCGTGCGCAGCAAGGTTACGTAGGGCTTTAGCATGCGATGAGTCTAATAGACTTGTGCACATGAGTGAAAAAGAGCAGCTATTAGACCTTGCGTTGCGTGTAGGCAAGAAGGCTGCAGAGTTGTTATCTGCTCGTCCAGATGTTTTGGAAGTATCCACAAAATCAAGCGATGTAGACATTGTTACTCAAATGGACAAGGCCAGCGAAGCACTCATTGTTTCTAGCATTCTTAGCGAACGTCCAGACGATGGAATGATTGGCGAAGAAGGCGCTGAGAGAAAATCTACTTCAGGAATTACATGGGTTATCGATCCACTCGATGGAACCGTTAATTACTTTTACGGAATCCCGGGCTGGAACGTTTCTATTGCTGCAAAGGATAAAGATGGTGTGGTTGCTGGCGTTGTTGTCAGCCCAACACTTAATTCAACCTGGTGGGCTACTCGCGGTGGGGGATCTTTTCTAAACGGAAAGAAGTTAACCTGTAACGATCCAGTTGAATTAAATAGAGCGATGCTTGCGACGGGTTTTGCTTATGAACCAGAAAAGCGCGCATTCCAATTGCAATTCATTAACACTTTACTTCCACAGATCAGAGACATTCGTCGAGTTGGTGCGGCAGCTGTTGATTTATCTTTTGTTGGTACTGGAAATGTTGATGCTTATTTTGAATCTGGTTTACACGAATGGGACATCGCAGCTGGCGGATTAATTGCGCGAGAGGCTGGAGCAATCCTCACCCAGCACCAGATCGGGGGCCAGAACTTCACATTGGCTGCAGGCCCACATCTGCATCAAATCCTTAAAAATACGCTCGCCCTTTAGCCGATTTTCACTTGGCCACGCTCCTGTGGCAAGATACGTCCTCTGTACAGCCACTGCCGTACCGATACACGAATTAGCTGAGGAAATCATGAACGTACTTGACGCCGTAGATGCAGCATCGCTGCGCAAAGACATCCCACAATTTCGTGCTGGTGATGAGCTCAAGATTCACGTACGCGTTATCGAAGGCAGCAAGAGCCGTATCCAGGTCTTCCAAGGAATCGTTATGCGTCGCCAAGGCGATGGCGTTCGCGAAACATTTACTATTCGTAAAATTTCTTACGGTGTTGGAGTAGAACGTACTTTCCCAGTACACACTCCAGTTATCGAAAAGATCGAACTCGTTAAGAAGGGCGACGTACGTCGTGCCAAGTTGTACTACCTACGCGACCTTCGCGGTAAGGCTGCAAAGATTCGCGAAAAGCGCGATGGCGTTGAAGGTTACGGCGATGGAATTCTTTCAACTCCAGAACCTGTAGTTGCGGCAGTAGTTGCTGCTCCAGTTGCAGCAGAAGTTGTTGAAGCAGCCGTAGAAGCTCCAGTAGTTGAAGAAGTTATCGAAACTCCAGTTGCAGAAGTTGCTGTTGAAACACCAGCGACCGAAGAAGTAGCAACTGAAGAAAAGCCAGCTGAATAACCCTAAGTTCTCTTCAATGTTTCGTAAGGGATCACTCCTACGGGAGCTCCCAATCCTGATCGTTGTTGCCTTAGTTGTATCCCTCTTTATTAAATCTTTCCTCGTTCAGTTTTTCTATATTCCTTCTGGATCAATGCAAAATACATTGCAGATTAATGATCGAGTTGCAGTAAACAAACTTCCATTTGTTTCAGATGAGATAAATCGTGGGGATGTAGTCGTATTTCGCGATCCTGCTTCGTGGTTACCCGAGCCAGATACTTCAGCCAAATCAACAGTTACCTCAAAAATTAGAGATGGCCTTGTTCTAGTTGGCGTGCTTCCAAACCCTGCAAAGCAATATTTGGTTAAGCGAGTAATTGGTGTTGCGGGTGATCGCATTGTTTGTTGTACCGATAAGAAACTGACCATAAATGGAACTCCAGTGG
>CAZNWM010000023.1:3003-16245 GCA_964576975.1 uncultured Candidatus Planktophila sp. | reverse complement strand
TCGACTAAACGCACGATGTATCGCTCATTGTGGATGGTGGCCAGGGTGGCTGCGATGATTTCTTTGCCACGGAAAACATGATGCAGATATGCGCGTGTGTAATGCGTGCAGGTATAGCAATCACACTCGTCATCGATTGGGTTGAAGTCGCGCTTGTAAGCGGCGTTTGAAAGATTGAAGCGACCCTCCATTGTGTAAACCGCACTCGTGCGCGCAATCCGAGATGCGAGCACGCAATCAAATGTATCTATGCCGTTTTCGACACCGACAAAGAGATCCTCCGGAGCACCAATTCCAAGTAAGTGCTTTGGTTTGTTTTCGGGCAATATTTCATTGACCCACTTAACGATTGTGCCCAATGAGTCTTTATCGAGTGCTCCACCAATTCCGAAACCATCGTATGAAATATCCGAAGATGTCATCGCGGCAAAATCAGTGGCAGCTTTCTTTCGCAAATCTTCATACTGTGCGCCTTGAATAACGCCGAAGAGTGCTTGATATGGCTTGTCAATTCTGACATCGGTCAGGCGTTTGTGTTCGTCAAGACAACGCAAACCCCAGTTGTAGGTTCGCTGCATTGCAACTTCCTGATAGCGACGAGTGTTATGAAGAGTTGTGCACTCATCGAATGCGAAGATGATGTCGGCGCCAATCTGGTGCTGCACCTGCATGGAAATCTCTGGAGTAAATCGGTGCATCGATCCATCTAGGTGGGATTTAAATGTCACACCTTCATCATCGACATGGGCCAGTCGTTCCTTGTTCCCAGCAATAACTTCATCGGATCTAAATGTTTTTGCATCCATTGCCAGTACTTTTTTGAATCCAACACCGAGGGATAGAACCTGAAAACCACCACTATCGGTAATCGTTGGGCCATCCCAATTCATAAACTTTGCGAGGCCACCGGCTTCATCTAAAACATCGTGCCCGGGCTGTAAGTACAAGTGATAGGCATTTGCCAAAAGCGCTTGTGCGCCAAGGTCTCGCATTGATTCAGGCAAGACTGATTTAACAGTGGCCTTCGTGCCTACTGGAATAAAGGCTGGAGTTTGTATCTGTCCGTGGGGAGTAGCGATAGTTCCTACGCGCGCGAGAGATTTTTCATCTCGATGCGAAATTTCGTAACTAAACCCGTTGCCCATCTGCTCTACCAAATACGAACGCGCTCGGATGAATTCATCCAGAGCTTGTTCGATTCGCTGACGCCAAAGGCTGTATAGAACTCATCAATGTTTCTAACGATGGCATTACATCTAAATTCATAAGGTGAGTGTGGATCAGTTGCGATGCGACGGCGCAGTTCTTCTGGGCGAACTTTTCCGCGCCATGCCTGTGCCCACGCAAGAAAGAATCGCTGTTCGCCAGTTAAACCATCGATAACTGGGGCTTTTTCGCCCTTTAAAGCCAGCAAATAAGCCTTATAGGCGATGCTAAGCCCGCCAAGGTCTCCGATGTTTTCTCCCACTGTGAGAGCGCCGTTAACGGTGATATCGGGGGTTTCTTCGGGGGATAACGCATCGAATTGGGCTATTAATGCGTTAGCGCGGATTTCGAATTCATCGCGATCAGATTGCGTCCACCAATCGACCATGTTTCCATCGCCATCGTATTTAGAACCTTGATCATCAAAGCCGTGGCCGATTTCGTGGCCAATGACGGCGCCGATTCCACCGTAATTAACTGCAGGGTCCGCATCCAAATCAAAAAATGGTGGCTGCAAGATTGCTGCCGGAAAGACAATCTCATTCATGCCCGGGTTGTAATAGGCGTTAACGGTTTGTGGGGTCATGTACCACTCGCTGCGATCAACGGGTGCACCGATCTTTGCTAATTCGTAACTTCGGGCAAATGCTGAGATGCGACCAAGATTTCCAAAGAGGTCATCGGCAGAAATTGCTAGCGATGAATAGTCACGCCACTTATCGGGATAGCCAATCTTTGGAGTGAATTTAGCGAGCTTCTCAAATGCCTTGGCTTTTGTGGCTTCACTCATCCATGGTAATTCGCTGATGCTGATTCGATAGGCCTCAATCAAATTAGCAACGAGTTCGTTCATGGCAGCTTTTGCAGCGGGCGGGAAATGACGCTCTACATAGATGCGACCAACGGCTTCACCGAGTGAGCCTTCGACCAATGAAACAGCACGTTTCCAGCGCTCGCGAATTTGTGGAGTGCCAGACAAAGTAGTGCCGTAGAAAGCAAAGTTTTGTTGCACGATGGCGTCATTGAGATATGGCGCAGACCCTGAAATCAACTGCCACTTCAGCCAGAGCACCCAGACATCGCGATCAAATTTTTCTAGCAGCGCTGAAACTCCTGAGAAGAAATCTGGTTCGCGAACGATGACAGTTTCAAAAGCCTTTACTGGAACTTCGCCACTCTTTAGCCACAATGGGAAATCAAGTGCCGGTGCCAATTTTTCTAACTCGGCACGAGTGTGTTTGTTATATGTAAGAGTTGCATCGCGATCGCGGACTTGATCCCAGTGGCAGGCAGCAATAGATGTTTCAAGTGCCAAAATTGCACCAGCATCTGCTGCAGAAAGTGCGATACCGGTGAGAGCAAACATCTTTACAACGTGATCTACGAAGGCTGCACGAATTGGGGCGTACTGCTCCTCGCGGTAATACGACTCATCTGGCAGCGACAAGCCGCCCTGGCTTAGGTAAATAATGTTGGTATCTGAATCCATGGCATCTGTATAAATGGATGCACCGAAAATTCCGCCAACACCCTTCATCTCAAGGATGGACATCGTGCGGATGAAATCTGAAACCGAGGAGATTGCATCGATGGCAGCAAGGTCGGCGGCAAGGGGAGAAACTCCAAGCTTCTCGATTGCTTCGGTATTCATAAATGAGCGATAGAGATCGCCGATTTTCTGGGCATCACCATTGTCGCCCGCTTTCGCGCTGGCACTTTCGATAATTTCGCGGACCTGAGCTTCGGCTTCATCATGAAGTGCGTATGCAACGCCATCGGATGCGCGATCTGCCGGAATCTGGTGCGACTTAAGCCAGCCACCATTTAAGTGTCGATATAAATCATCGCCCGGTGCAAAAGCTGGATCAACGTGCGTTAGATCTATGCCGCTTTTCAATGCCATCGTCGCTTCGCTCCTGAGTTTTCAAGTAGTTGAAAGTTCAACTTCTCGCGTACCATTATCTCTATGGCAGACGCTACAACACCTAAATGGCTCAATCCATCTGAGATGAAAGCCTGGCGTCGATACATCATTGCCAGTCGGCGATTGCTTGAGGCTCTAGATGCTGACTTAGCGCCCCACGATGTTTCTATGGCTGATTATGAAATCTTGGCCCAACTCAGTGACGCACCAGATCGCAGAATGCGCATGAGTGAGTTAGCAGATGTTGCAATGTTATCTCGGTCCCGCCTTTCACATCGCATGAAAGTGATGGAGAAAGAGGGTTGGGTAAAGCGCGAAGCATGCCCCGTTGATAAACGTGGATCTTTCGCTGTGATGACACCTAAGGGTTGGAAAGCAATTGTGGCTGCGGCCCCTGATCATGTGGCCAGTGTGCGCTCGCGATTTGTCGATCACTTAACTAAGGCTGATCAGGTTGCACTTGCTGAAATATTTGATCGAGTTGGTAATGAGTTAAGGAAGTCAGATCTAGATTAATTTGAGATTTACTTGAGGAATATTTGAGGAATATTTGATTTGTTTTAAGAAGCAAAAAAGCCCGCCACTTTCGTGGCGGGCTTTTTTAATAAGCGAAATGCTTACTTTGCTGCTGCCTTCTTGCGACGGCGGCGCTTTGGAGCTGCTGAAGCAGCTGCCTTCTTACGACGACGCTTTGGAGCTGCCTTCTTTGCAGCTGCCTTCTTACGACGACGCTTTGGAGCTGCCTTCTTTGCAGCAGCCTTCTTACGACGACGCTTTGGTGCTGCTGTTGTAGCAGCCTTCTTACGGCGACGCTTTGGTGCTGCTGATTTAGCAGCGGCCTTCTTGCGACGCTTTGGAGCAGATTTCTTAGCTGCAGCCACGTATTTCTCCATTCGGAATGGTTCGGATCCGTCACCCAAACCTGTTCGTGGATAAGTGTGACGGGAATTGCTCCGTAATGCCAGTCAATTTGTTAAAAAAGATAGCGCGTGTCGCAAATTAATTTTTTTAATATTTTGTGCATTTCGGTAAAAAAATCGATGTGTAAATTAAAAAAATTGGGTAATTTTTCGCCGAAATTACTTTTCATCGCCGTTTTTTTGCACCGAAGTGCGAATTTTCCGGATCCGAAGGGCAATTTTGCGCATTTCGGACGCAAATTTTCTCAATATTGGCAAAAAACTCGCCAGTAATCCGACCATAAATACCCAGTTGAGACCTTCGGATGTAATCGAAAGCGTTGGATTAGTTTTTTAGTTATTTAAAGCTTTGCTCGGTACCCGGAAAACGAGAAGCCGCAACATCGCCGGCCCATTCCTTGGTGGCATCGAGCATTTCGGTACGCAGATTGCGATAGGCCTTAGCTAACTTCGGCGGGTTTTTTGTAATACCCATCAGATCCGTCCACACCAATACCTGCGAATCGCAATCAACGCCGGCACCGATTCCAACAGTTGGTATTGATAACTCTTTAGTGATTCTTTTGGCCAAATCCGCTGGCACTAACTCAAGAACAATCGCAAAAGCTCCGGCCTTTTCTAAGGCTATTGCAGCGTCAAATATGGCATCTCCATCAGCTCTGCCCTGGACTTTGTAGCCACCCAATTGGTGAAGTGATTGTGGTGTAAATCCGAGGTGGCCCATCACTGGAATTCCGGCAGCAACTAATTTTTCAACAGTTGAAATGCGAGCGCCTTCAATCTTTACCGCCATCGCACCAGATTCCTTAAAGAATCGCGTCGAAGTTTCTAGCCCTTGTTCTGGGGATTGTTCGTATGACCCAAAAGGTAAATCTGCAACAACCATTGCTCGCTGTGAACCACGAACAACTGCGCGAACAAGTGGAATCATTTCATCGACGGTCACAGGGAGTGTGTTTTCAAAACCTAAGAAGTTATTGCCGGCGCTATCGCCAACTAGTAGAACTGGGATTCCGGCTTCATCAAATATCGATGCGGTCATCTCTTCATAGGATGTGAGCATCGGCCATTTTTCACCGCGCTTTTTTGCATCGGCTAAATCAGCAATCGTGACGCGACGATGCGTGGCTCCGCCATATAGGGATTCCATGAAAAGACCTCCAGCCTCAAGGCTTCATACGAAGTCCCTGGGTACACGAGTAATGGTACTGGAAGTAGGCTTAACGTATGAAGTTGCGCGTAGCACTGGCACAGATCAACCCAACAGTTGGTGATCTCGCTGGCAATGCTGCGCTCATAACGAAGTACACAAACGAGGCGGTATCGGCAGCGGCTGATGTCATTGTTTTTCCTGAAATGGTTTTAACCGGCTATCCCGTTGAAGATCTAGCGATGCGCGCATCCTTTAGAAGTGCAAGCAAAAGCGCCTTGTCACAACTGGTCCCAGAGCTGGATCCATCAATTGTTTCGGTGATTGGCTACCTCGATGAATCAGCATCGGGTGCTCCGCAAAACAGAGTTGCCCTTGTGTATGGATCAAAGGTCGTAGCAACTTATACAAAGCGCCACTTGCCAAACTATGGCGTCTTTGACGAGTTTAGAAACTTCGTGCCGGGGGATTCAACGCTGGTAGTTCGAGTCAAGGGCGTAGACATAGGTATCGCAATCTGCGAAGACATCTGGCACTCATTGGCAGATCTTGCATCCAGAAAACCAGGAGTTGTCCTTGTGCCAAATGGTTCGCCCTTTGAGCGCAATAAAGATGATGTGCGATTGGCCCTTGTTCAAAAGCGTGCACAAGAAGTTGGCGCACCACTTGCATACGTCAACATGACCGGCGGCCAGGATGATCTTGTTTTCGATGGCGACACCATCGTCGTCGATGCAAAGGGCACTGTCATTTCTCGCGCCGCACAATTTGAAGACCAACTACTTGTTGTCGATATAGAAGCGGCCATACAGACGTCAAAGCCAGATGTTGTGATTTCCGAAAATGGCGCAGAGTCTGCAGGATCTGTTGCACCAACAATTGCTGCGCGCATGAGCGATCAGCAAGAAATCTGGAACGCACTTGTGATGGGGCTTCGCGATTATGTTGCCAAGAACAAATTCAGATCCGTAGTCGTTGGTCTATCTGGCGGCATAGATTCGGCCCTGGTTGCAGCAATCGCAGTCGATGCACTTGGCGCAAAGTGCGTCAACGGCGTTGCGATGCCAAGTAAATATTCATCTGATCACTCTGTTGAAGATGCCACAGCATTTGCTGCAAATACAGGCATTCACTTTCGCACAGTTGCCATCGAGCCAATGGTCGAATCATTTATGCAATCCATAACCCTTAAGGGTCTAGCTTCAGAAAACATTCAAGCCCGCGTCCGTGGAACAACGTTGATGGGTATTTCAAATCAAGAGGGACATCTGGTACTTGCCACCGGAAATAAATCAGAGCTCGCAGTTGGGTACTCAACTTTGTATGGAGACGCCGTCGGCGGCTTTGCGCCAATTAAGGACATTTATAAAACAGATGTCTGGGCGCTTGCCCGATGGAGAAACGAACAAGCTCTTTCTCAAGGCGCGGTTGCACCGATTCCTGTTCGTTCTATTGAAAAAGAGCCGAGCGCCGAATTACGTCCTGATCAAAAGGACTCAGATTCATTGCCAGAGTACGAACTATTAGACCAACTCTTAACTCGCTACGTAGATGGTGATGAGGGCTCTGCTGCATTGATTGCAGCAGGCTTTGATAGTGCACTAGTTATGCGCGTCATTGGTTTGGTGGATAAGGCCGAATATAAGCGCCGCCAATACCCACCTGGCACCAAGGTGTCAGCCCGCGCATTCGGAAAAGATCGCCGTCTGCCAATGACTTCACGCTGGAGCGAAGCGTAAATTTCGTAACATTGCCGTAACGAGCATTTGGCACCATCTGCTCATGGCCCCAGAACTAGAAATGTCTAAGCAGCAAGAGTTCGTCATTAGAACACTTGAAGAACGCAACATCCGATTCGTTCGTTTGTGGTTCACAGATGTTTTGGGCTTTCTAAAATCCGTTGCAATTGCACCAGCAGAATTAGAGAACGCATTTGCCGAGGGAATTGGTTTTGATGGTTCTGCAATCGAAGGATTTGCTCGCGTAACAGAGTCAGATATGTTGGCTAAGCCAGATCCTGCAACATTTTCAATCTTGCCATGGCGCACAGAAGCACCAGGGGCCGCGCGAATGTTTTGTGACATCACAATGCCTGATGGTTCGCCATCTCCTGGCGACCCACGAAATGTTTTACGCCGCACATTAAACAAAGCAGCTCAGATGGGTTACACCTGTTACACGCACCCAGAAATTGAATTCTTCTTGTTTAAGGCACGCCCTGAAAAAGGCGAAGCACCAGTGCCCGTAGATCAAGGCGGATACTTCGATCACACGCCAGCAGTGGTTGGCCATGACTTTAGACGCCAAGCAATTACGTTGCTTGAAGCAATGGGAATCTCCGTCGAATTTAGCCACCATGAAGGTGGACCAGGGCAACAAGAAATTGATTTACGCGATGCTGATGCATTAAGCACTGCAGATAACATCATGACATTTCGTCACGTCATCAAAGAAGTTGCACTCGATCAAGGTTTCTACGCATCCTTTATGCCAAAGCCATTTACTGACCACCCTGGCAGCGGAATGCATACACACGTTTCACTCTTTAAAGGCGAAGAGAATGCTTTCTATGATCCAAAGGCAGAGTTTAATTTATCTAAAATCGGTCGCTCATTTATCGCTGGCATCTTGACTCATGCCCCAGAAATAACTGCTGTTACAAATCAATGGGTTAATTCATACAAACGTTTACATGGTGGCGGAGAAGCACCAGCACTCGTTAATTGGGGACCTAGTGATCGCGGTGCATTGGTGCGCTTGCCTATGTATAAGCCAGGAAAAGAAAACTCCACACGCATTGAATTTAGATCACCAGATTCTGCCTGCAATCCATACCTGGCTTATGCCGTGATGATTGCGGCAGGTCTAAAGGGAATTGAAAATAGTTATGAGCTCTCGGCGTCTAATGATTTGCAGACTTTGCCGACCAATCTAAACGAAGCGATCTTGGCGATGGAAAAGAGCGAACTGGTTCGCGAAACCCTGGGTGAGCATGTCTTTGAATACGTGCTGCGCAATAAGCGAGCTGAGTGGCAGGACTATCGCCGCCAAGTAAGTGCCTACGAATTAGACAGGTACATCCCAGTTCTTTAGTAAGAGTTGGGATAAATTTGTCCCATGAGCAAAGAGATAACTTCAGCTGGACTTCGTCGCATCAACATCATCGCCGGTGTTTTCCACTTGCTGCAGATGGCCGCAGTATTAGCCCTCAGCAGTGATTTCACACTACCAATTACTGCGACATATATGTCTGGTCCTCCGGGAACTACGTATGCAGATCCTGTTGTTCTCTTTAACACACCAATCGGTTTAACAGTTGCTATCTTCTTAGGATTATCTGCACTGGCTCACTTCATTGTTGCAAGTCCACAATTTTTTCCTCGATATTCAGCAGGGCTAGCACAAAAGCGAAATTATTTCCGCTGGGTTGAATACTCAATTAGCTCATCAGTAATGATTGTGCTTATTGCACAAGTAACTGGTGTCGCTGAGATTACAGCAATCATCTCAATCTTTGGCGTTAACGCATCAATGATTTTGTTTGGGTGGCTTCAAGAGAAGTATGAGCAACCAGGCAATGGGGGATGGCTTCCATTTATCTTTGGTTGCATCACCGGAATAGTTCCTTGGATTGCGTTGCTCTTCTATGTATTTGGTATTGGTGGAGCAAGTGAAACTAAGGCACCAACATTTGTTTACATTATCGTCTTAACAATTTTCCTGTTCTTTAACTCATTTGCACTCGTGCAATGGTTGCAGTACAAGAAGGTTGGCAAGTGGTCTGATTATCTTCGTGGAGAGCGCACATACATCACGCTTTCATTGGTTGCTAAATCAGCTCTTGCATGGCAAATATTTGCCAACACCCTTATTCCTGTGTGATAGAGGCTTGATGCTCTTTATCGTGATCTAAAATCACTTGGAGCATTGACTCAATCGTTATCAATCCTAAGGTGCGGTGCCGCGCTGCCGCGCTTCGTTCGTGGACGCTGAGATTCTTTAGGTAAGTAACCATGGAGTCTCTGCTTGCAAGCAATTTGGTACGTGCTTCTTGAAAGCTTTGAGCCGAGTATTTTTCTGCAGTAATAACTGCATCTGGTTCCCACCATTGCAATTGCGGAGCAGGTGCACCTGATAACTGTGCTTGGCGCATTAACTCAAAGCGCGCCATCCACACTTCTTTATCAACATCGACGATGTGTCCCAAGATAATTGCAGGAGTCCATTCAGAACCATTGAATTCATCACTGCGTCCTGATTTTTCTGCGGTGTCACAAATTTCATTGGCAGAATCTATGAGGGCAATTAGTTGAGTTTCGAAGTTGGGCATACGCGTGAGTTTAGAACTTTACTTGCTAGAAAACACGCGCTGGGGTTACCATTTACGCATGACACTTCGCAGCCTCCTCCTTAGCTGCCGTGGCGGGGCCAAATAATCGGTCCCCTCGCCGCGGGGTTTGTCGTGCCGGTTAATTAGACAAATCCCGTAACCAATAAGGAGTTTTAAAATGAATTTCCCAGAACAGAAACCATCATCGATGCGTGCGCATCGATATTCATCCTTTATTCCTGTCGATCTTCACGATCGCACTTGGCCAGATAAGAAGATGACAAAGGCGCCAAAGTGGTCATCCGTTGATTTGCGAGATGGCAATCAAGCGTTGATTGATCCAATGGATACCCCGCGCAAATTAGCGATGTTCAATCTTTTAGTCGCAATGGGTTACAAAGAAATCGAAGTTGGTTTTCCAAGTGCTAGCCAAACTGATTTTGACTTTGTGCGAAAGATCATTGAAGAAGGCTTGATTCCTGATGATGTGATCATTCAAGTTCTAACACAGGCACGCCAACCGCTTATTGAGCGCACGTTCGAATCAATCAAGGGTGCCAAGCAAGCAATCGTTCACCTATACAACTCAACCTCAACTCTGCAGCGTCGAGTTGTTTTTGGCCTTGATAAAGAGGGAATCAAAAAGATTGCAACAGATGGAGCCAAAATGTGCCTTGACTTGGTACCAACTGTTCCAGAGACAAAGGTTTCATTTGAGTATTCCCCTGAGTCATACACCGGTACCGAATTAGAGTTTGCTGTCGAAGTCTGTAACGCAGTTAATGATGTCTGGAAGCCAACACCGCAGTGGAAGACAATCATGAATCTTCCAGCAACTGTTGAAATGGCGACTCCAAACATTTACGCAGACTCTATTGAGTGGATGTGCCGTAATTTAAATAATCGTGAAAGCGTAATTGTTTCACTGCACCCACATAATGACCGCGGTACCGGAGTTGCAGCAGCAGAACTTGGTTACCTAGCTGGCGCTGATCGCATCGAAGGAACACTCTTTGGTAATGGCGAGCGCACAGGAAATGTTTGCCTTGTAACACTTGGCCTTAACTTGGTCAGCCACGGAATTGATCCGATGATTGATTTCACAAACATTGAAGAAGTTCGTCGCACTGTCGAATACGCAAATCAATTACGTGTTCCTGAGCGTCATCCATATGGTGGAGACCTTGTGTTCACCGCGTTTTCTGGCTCACACCAGGATGCAATTAAAAAAGGTTTCGAACATCTAGAACGTGATGCAAAGGCTGCTGGAAAGCACGTTGATGAATTCACATGGGCTGTTCCATATTTACCAATTGATCCAAAGGATATTGGTCGCTCTTATGAAGCCGTGATTCGCGTGAATTCGCAATCAGGCAAGGGTGGCGTTGCATACATGATGAAGAATGAACACCACCTAGATCTTCCACGTCGTTTGCAGATCGAATTTAGTCGCGTTGTACAAGCCATGACAGATGAGCAAGGCGGGGAAGTTACATCTGATCAATTATGGAACGTCTTTGAAGATGAATATTTACCAACTCAGGATGCACCGTGGGGTCGCTTTAGATTAAAGGGACTTTCACAAACATCTGTGCTCGATGAAGATGTAAATCTTGAAGTAACTCTTCTCGACCGTGGAGATGCTAAAAAGTTATCTGGCACCGGAAACGGACCGATTGCAGCTTTTTGTAACATCTTGCAGGCATACGGTGTTGATGTAAAAGTTTTGGATTATTTCGAGCACGCTTTATCTGCGGGTGGAGATGCATCGGCTGCGGCATACCTTGAGTGCTCCATTAATGGCGAAACCTTCTGGGGTGTCGGAATCGATCCAAACACCACAACGGCATCACTTAAAGCCGTCGTGTCTGCAATAAATCGCGCAATTAGATAGTTGCCACCAGTACCTTTGCCTGCATGAGCCTGTACCGCGATGAAGCAATCATTTTGCGCACGCAGAAATTAGGCGAAGCAGATCGCATCATCACAATGCTTACTCGCGAACACGGACGTGTGCGCGGTGTAGCAAAAGGCGTTCGTCGCACAATGTCTAAATTCGGTGCGCGCCTAGAACCAGGCAGCCACGTGGATATTCAGATGCACATAGGAAAAACTTTTGACACAGTCACGCAAGTAGAAGCCTTAAGAAATTATGGCGAAGCAATTACAGATGATTATCAGCGTTGGACAATTGCCTCAGTAATTCTTGAAACTTCAGAGAGATTTACGGCGCAAGAGCGCGAACCTGCAGTGCAAGAATTTCACCTCGTAGTTGGTGCGATGAAAGCTCTCTGTGATGATCGATATGACCCAGCACTTGTATTGGATGCGTTCTTATTGCGATCTCTTGCACTCGGTGGATATGCGCCATCAATGACAGATTGTTCGCGTTGTGGAACACCAGGACCGCACAGATACTTTTCACTTGTCGGTGGCGGATCTGTCTGTCTTGAGTGTCGCCCATCTGCATGTGCAACACCGCAACCAGAGACACTTGAACTAATGGCAGCGCTCTTAAGTAGCGACTGGGAGAGCGCCAATAAGAGTGAAGGAAAAAATCGGCGCGAGGCTAGTGGATTAATTGCTGCTTATTTACAATGGCACCTAGAACGCGGATTGCGTTCACTGCCAATTGTGGAGCGCGTATGAATATTCCAGAACACGTTGCAATCGTTATGGATGGCAATGGACGTTGGGCAAAAGAACGCGGATTGCCACGCACAAAAGGACACGAAGCAGGAGAAGCCGCACTCTTTGACGTTGTGGAAGGTGCAATCGAATTCGGTGTTAAAGAAATAAGCGCGTATGCATTTTCAACAGAGAACTGGCGCAGATCACCTGAAGAAGTGAAGTTCCTAATGGGATTTAATCGCGACGTCATCAGACGCCGGCGAGATGAAATGAATGCGATGGGCGTTCGTGTTCGCTGGGTTGGTCGCCCAAAGAGATTATGGGCAAGTGTTGTTTCAGAGCTCGAAGAAGCAGAAGAGTTAACAAAGAAGAATAAAACTCTGACTTTAAATATGTGCGTCAATTACGGCGGTCGCTCAGAGATTGTTGATGCGGCAACAGCGCTTGCTCGCGATGTAAAGCGCGGCAAAGTTAAGGCTGATGCGATTACAGAAAAAACTTTTGCTAAGTATTTAGATTCACCGACTATGCGCGATGTGGATTTGTTCCTGCGTTCATCGGGCGAGCAGCGCACGAGCAACTTTTTGCCATGGCAATCTGTCTATGCGGAGATGGTTTTCATGGATGTTTTGTGGCCAGATGTCACACGAAAGACTTTATGGAAAGCTATTGAGGAGTACAACAAGCGCGATAGAAGATTCGGTAAGGCTTAATTAGCACTTCTTGCAGATGCCGAATATTTCGGCAGTATGCCCGACGTCGCGGAAGCCAAAATCTTCAGCAACAGTTTTGGCCCACTTTTCAATTGCGCCACCTTCGATTTCAACTGTGTCACCACAGCTCTTGCACACAAGATGGTGATGATGATTTTCTCCGCAAAGCCGATAGATTGCTTCACCATCTTCGCGCCGAAGAAGATCAACAATTTTGTCATCAACTAAAGATTGTAGAGAGCGATAAACAGTCGTTAAACCAATTCCATCGCCTTCGCGGCGCAAGATTTGATGTAGCTCCTGAGCACTGGCAAAGCCACCAGTTCGCTCAAGAACTGCAACCAATTTGATATTTGATTTACTCATGA
>CAZNWM010000023.1:0-2903 GCA_964576975.1 uncultured Candidatus Planktophila sp. | reverse complement strand
GTTGCAACCATTGTCCAACGAGAAGAGTGGCGTGAATGTGCTTCCGGCAAAATATGTGATGTTGCAAGATAGATGACGATTCCAGAGAAAGCAGCTAAGTAGAGAGCAATTAAGTTATCGCTTAATACCAAAGTGCTTCCAATTGCAGCACCGCCGATTCGTGCAGCAGCATCGACTCCGAGCAAACTAAAGCTCTTCTTGCCCCACAGGCCAGACTTAATCAGAAATGAAACAGTATTGAGGCCATCGCTAAAGGCATGAACTAAGAGTGCGATAAATACTGCAACACCCAATTCTGAACTGACTTTGAATGCGACACCGAGTGCTAGTCCATCCAGGAAAACGTGACCACCCATTGCGATGGCACCAAATACACCGGTGAGATTTCGTGAGTGTTTGTGATCGTGCCCGTAATCAGATTCAGATGGTTCGTGAGAGCCAAATAATTTTTCGTAAAAATGAAGGAGCAAAAATCCTGCGATGAGCGCAACGGAAACTGCTGGTGCATGCAGAACTTCTTGAGTGCTTAACTCAAAAACTTCTGGCAAGAGGTCAAAAGCGACCAAACCAAGCAATAGACCGGCGGAGAGTCCGAGGACTAAGTGGAGGCGATCTTTTGCACGAAGAGCGAGGGCGCCGCCAGCAAAAGTTGCGATGGCAGTAAGTCCGGCGAGGATGATGGCTATGTTCATGCGCCGAAGGTAGCACAAATGAAAATGATTTTCATTTTCACCAACGAGCCAGACGCAACGATCTAGCCTCTAGGCTCAACCCATGCACGCAATCGCCAGGTTTAACGTCCCGTTGGGCGAAGCCGCTCATTTCCAAACCTTGCTTGCCGCAGCCCTTGAGGCATTTTCTCAGTGTCAAGGATTTAGCGATGGTCACTATGGCCAAAACCTTGATGATCCAACGTTGTGGTCACTAGTCACAAAGTGGGAAAACGTCGGTTCATATCGCCGCGCACTTAGCAACAACGATGTAAAGATGAATGCTGTTCCAGCTCTTGCACGCGCCATCGATGAGCCGGGTGCATATGAATTACCGTATTCAGAGTAAAATTTAGCTACGGATCGCAACACATGTTGCTTTAGCCGCCGACAGCCAGCCGGATGGAGAAATTGAAATGGCAACGGATCGTTTAGAAAATATCGTCAGTCTTGCAAAGCGACGCGGATTTGTTTATCCCTCATCAGAAATTTATGGTGGCTTGCGTGCATCATGGGATTACGGCCCACTGGGAGTCGAACTAAAAAACAACGTCAAGCGCCAATGGTGGAAGTCCATGGTCACAGGTCGCGAAGATGTTGTTGGTATTGATTCTTGCGTGATTTTGGCCAAAGAAGTCTGGGAAGCATCCGGACACGTTGCAACTTTTTCTGATCCACTTACAGAGTGCACTTCTTGTCACAAGCGATATCGCGCAGATCATTTACTGGAAGCCTACGAAGCAAAGCACAAAAAAGCCGCAGCGTCGCTCACTGAAGTAAATTGCCCTGCTTGCGGAAACAAAGGTCAATTCACAGAGCCAAAACAATTTAGCGGAATGCTTAAGACTTATCTTGGACCAGTTGAAGATGAATCAGGTCTTGCATTTTTGAGACCGGAGACTGCACAGGGAATCTTCATTAACTTTGATCAAGTGATGACGACATCACGCAAAAAACCACCATTTGGTATTGGCCAAATCGGTAAGTCTTTCCGCAATGAAATTACTCCAGGAAACTTTATTTTCAGAACTCGCGAGTTCGAGCAGATGGAGATGGAGTTCTTCGTTGTTCCAGGAACTGATGAAGATTGGCACCAATATTGGATTGATACACGCATGGCTTGGTATGTGGATCTTGGAATCAATCCTGAGCGCCTGCGTATTTACGAACATCCAAAAGAGAAGTTGTCGCACTATTCGAAACGCACAGCAGATATCGAGTACAAATTCGAATTCTCTGGCACCGAATGGGGCGAACTCGAAGGTATTGCAAACCGCACAGACTTTGATTTAAAGGCGCACTCAGCTGCATCTGGCAAAGATCTTTCATACTTTGATCAAGAGAAGAACGAACGATGGACACCATTTGTTATCGAACCTGCAGCAGGTGTGGATCGTGCAACTCTTACATTCTTGATGGATGCATTCACTGAAGATGAAGCACCAAATAGCAAAGGTGAAATGGAAAAGCGTGCAGTATTAAAACTTGATTACCGTTTAGCACCAATCAAGGTGGCAGTTCTTCCGCTTTCACGTAACGCCGATCTATCACCTAAAGCACGCGATCTTGCAGAGAAGTTGCGCAAGAACTGGAATATCGATTTCGATGACGCCGGTGCTATTGGCCGTCGCTACCGTCGCCAAGATGAAATCGGAACTCCATATTGCATCACTGTTGACTTTGAAACACTTGAAGATCATGCAGTAACAATTCGCGATCGTGACACGATGGCACAAGAGCGCATTGCACTCGATCAGGTTGAAGCATGGTTAGCGCCACGTCTACTCGGTTGCTAAAACCGCTCACACTTCCACTTGCCTCTGGCGATCACTTAATTGATCCGCCAGTTGTATTAGCGCCAATGGCCGGCATAACGAATGCACCATTTCGCATGCTCTGCCGGGAACAAGGCGCTGGTTTATTTGTCTCTGAAATGGTTACAGCGCGCGCATTAATCGAACGTCGTCCAGAAACGTTGCGCATGATTGAGCCAGGCAAAGGCGAATGGCCACGCTCTGTTCAGTTGTACAGCGTTGATCCACACACGATGCGCGCGGCAGTAACAATGCTTGGTAAAGAAAATCTAGTCGATCACATTGATATGAACTTTGGTTGCCCTGTTCCAAAAGTTACGCGCAAAGGTGGCGGAGCAGCGCTTCCGTATAAGCGAAATCTTTTCAGTGCAATTGTTGG
>CAZNWM010000022.1:7006-17585 GCA_964576975.1 uncultured Candidatus Planktophila sp. | reverse complement strand
GATGTGACTGATTTCAAGATTGAATGTTGGCTACACGGCGCTGAATTCGATTTGCGTACGGGGGAGGCACTTACCCTGCCTGCAAATATCCCTGCTAAGACTTACCCAGTAACAGTTGTTAACGACGTTGTAGAAGTTCAAGTTAATTAAGTATTAAACCAAACCACATACGAGAGATATCAGGATAAAAATGAGCACACTAGAGATTAGTAACCTTCAAGTTTCTGTCGACACTGAAAATGGCGCAGTTGAAATCTTAAAAGGCGTTGATTTAACGATTAAGTCAGGTGAGACGCATGCGATTATGGGACCCAACGGTTCCGGTAAATCCACTCTCGCATACTCAATCGCAGGCCATCCAAAATACTCAATTACTGGTGGTTCTGTAACTCTCGATGGCGCAGATGTACTCGAGATGAGTGTTGATGAACGCGCAAAGGCAGGTTTATTCCTAGCGATGCAGTATCCAGTTGAAGTACCAGGAGTGTCAGTTTCTAACTTCTTGCGTACAGCTGCGACAGCTCTTCGTGGTGAAGCGCCAAAACTTCGCACATGGGTTACAGAAGTTAAAGATGCAATGGATGCGCTATCCATTGATCCAAGCTTTGCTCAGAGAAATGTCAATGAAGGCTTCTCTGGTGGAGAAAAAAAGCGTCATGAAATTATGCAGCTTGAATTGCTTAAGCCAAAGATTGCAATCCTGGATGAAACGGATTCTGGACTAGACGTAGATGCTCTGCGCATTGTTTCCGAAGGTGTCAACCGTGCCAAGGATGCAAATAACCTTGGAGTTCTATTGATTACTCATTACACGAGAATCCTTCGCTACATCAAGCCCGATTTCGTACATGTATTTGCCAACGGCAAAGTTGTAGAAGAAGGCGGCCCAGAACTGGCAGATAAACTTGAAGCTCAAGGGTATGCCGAATACGTCGGCAACTAACTTTTCTCATGTCACTTGATGTCGCGCGGATACGTAAGGATTTTCCAATCTTTACGAGAACCATTCGCGACGGCAAAAAGCTAGTTTATTTAGATAGCGGAGCAACCAGCCAAAAACCACAGGTGGTTATAGATGCTGAAGTTGATTTCTATGCAAAGCACAATGCTGCCGCTCATCGAGGAGCACACCAACTCGCTGAGGAAGCAACAGAGATGTTTGAAGCTTCACGCCAAAGTGTTGCAGATTTCCTAGGCGCTCTTAGTGAAGAAATTGTCTTCACTAAGAGCGCCACAGAGTCACTAAATTTGTTGGCTTACGCAATAAGCAATGCGGATCCAAGTAGTAAATTCGCCATTGGCCCGCAACATACGATTGTGGTTTCCGAAATGGAACATCACGCTAATTTGATTCCCTGGCAGCAACTGGCAAAACGAAGTGGAGCAGGACTTAAATGGTTCAGTGTCACCTCCGATGGACGATTAGATGAAACAAACATTGACTCCCTGATTACACCGCAAACAAAAATCGTAGCAATTACTCAGCAATCTAATGTTTTGGGTACCATAAATAACTTAGATCGTATTATCAAAAAGGCGCACGAAGTTGGTGCGATAGTCATTGTTGATGCCTGCCAATCTGTTCCTCACATTCCCGTTGATGTGACTAAATTAGGTGCAGATTTCTTAACTTTCTCAGGGCACAAGATTTTGGGCCCAACAGGTGTGGGCGTCCTTTGGGGACGTTATGAATTATTGAATGAACTTCCACCTTTTCTCTTTGGTGGCTCAATGATTGAAAACGTAACAATGTCAGATGCAACATGGGCTGAAGCTCCGCGTAGATTCGAAGCCGGTGTTCCAAATATGGCTCAGGTTGTAGGACTCGCTGCCGCGATTAAGTACATACAAGCAATTGGAATTAATGCTGTTCATGAACATGAAAAAACACTTACGGCTTACTTGCTCAAAGAATTGGAGCAAATTCCAGGTTTGTCGGTCGTAGGGCCCACAGATTTATCGCTTCGCGGCGGAACAGTTTCCTTCACTATTGATGGAATACACCCACATGACCTTGGCCAGTACTTAGATAGTGCAGGTATTGCAGTTCGAACAGGTCACCATTGTGCTTGGCCATTAACTCGAGCGCTGGGTGTTCCGGCGACTACAAGAGCTTCGTTGTATTTGTATAACGATAATTCAGATATTGATGCACTCATTTCAGCAATTAAAGAAGCCAAGAAATATTTTGGTCAATAATGCAACTCGATAACTTGTATCAAGAAGTAATTCTCGATCACTATAAGAATCCTGAGAACAAAGGCCTTGCATCTACTTATGATGCCCAGGTTCATCACATAAATCCAAGTTGTGGGGATGAGATAACTTTGAATATAACCTTACAGGGGGATAAAGTTTCAGCGATTTCCTGGGATGGTGTTGGATGCTCAATTTCTCAGGCTAGCGTTTCAATAATGAGTTCGCTTATGCTGAACAAGAATCTTCAAGAAGCTCAGATAATTCTTGATGATTTTGTTGCGTTGATGCAAAGCAAGGGAACGGGCGCTCCAGATGAAGCCATCCTTGAAGACGCGGTTGCTTTTGCAGGAGTCTCTCAATATCCAGCACGCATTAAATGCGCTCTTTTAGGGTGGATGGCATTTAAAGATGCGTCAGTGCAAGCACAGAAAAAGAACTAAACTAGGCCACAGACAGAAGGGCGCAATATGACAACCAGCGTTGATGATGTAACAGAGGCGATGAAAGATGTAGTGGACCCCGAATTAGGGATTAATGTCGTCGATCTTGGTCTGATTTATGACGTAATGGTCGATGAATCAAATATTGCCGTGCTTAACATGACACTCACATCTGCTGCTTGCCCTTTGCAAGATGTTATTGAAGATCAAACTCGTCAAGCACTTGCCGGAATGACTACTGATGTAAAAATTAACTGGGTATGGATGCCACCGTGGGGGCCAGATAAGATTTCTGATGATGGACGCGAACAACTTAGAGCGTTGGGATTCACGGTTTAGCAATGTCGATGCAAGCAGTTTGGATGACCCACAGGTCAATGACTGCAGATCCTTCGGTAAAGCAACAAAAACTAAAAGCAGGTACCGTAAAACGCATTTTCGAATTCGCTAAACCTTACCGATTGTATTTATCCATTTTCCTTTTCACAGTTGTTGTCGATGCATTTCTAGTTGTTGCCACGCCACTGATTCTTCGCAAGTTAATCGATGATGGCGTCATTCCTAAAAATGGTCCATTGATTACAGAACTGGCATTTATGGTTGGACTGATAGCCATAGCTGACGCAGTCATGAGCATTATTGGTCGATGGTTTTCTGCACGCATAGGTGAAGGACTGATTTACGATCTACGTTCTCAAGTTTTTGCACATGTTCAAAAGCAATCCATAGCATTTTTCACCCGCACTCAAACAGGAGCATTAATTTCGCGAATTAACTCCGACGTAATTGGTGCACAACAGGCGTTCACGTCATCACTCTCAGGGGTATTAAGTAACGTCATCACCTTGATTTTGGTTGCAACAACCATGCTTTTTCTCTCGTGGCAAATCACACTTGTGTCACTGGTTTTGTTACCCGCGTTCTTAATTCCCACGAAATGGGTGGGACGAAAGCTGCAAACACTTACCCGAGATTCATTTGATCTCAACGCTGCAATGTCGTCCAGAATGACAGAACGTTTCAATGTTTCGGGTGCGATGTTGGTCGCGCTCTATGGAGAACCAGGACAGGAGAACGAAAACTTCCGTTCGAGAGCACGTCGTGTGGCTGATATTGGCATTTCCATGGCGATGCTCAATCGAATCTTCTTCATCGCATTAACCAGTGTTGCAGCTGTTGCCACAGCTTTCGCTTACGGAATCGGAGGTCATCTGGCACTTAGTGGAGCCGTGACTGTAGGAACACTCTTAGCGATCACTGCACTTCTTGCACGTTTGTACGGTCCACTCACCGCGCTTTCGAATGTTCGAATCGATGTTATGACTGCCCTAGTTTCATTTGAAAGAGTATTCGAAGTATTGGATCTGCAACCTATGGTTGCCGATACAGCCGACGCAAAAGAATTAGCGAAGAAAATCCCATCTGTGGAGTTTAAGAATGTGCGTTTTTCTTATCCAAAGCCGGAGGAAATTTCACTTGCTTCTTTAGAATCTGCGGCAAAAGAAGAACAGATTGAAAGTGGTGAAATACTTAAAGGGATTTCATTTAAAGTTGCCTCAGGAACTCTTACTGCAATTGTTGGACCATCTGGGGCGGGTAAAACGACAATAAGCGCACTGGTTCCCAGACTTTATGACGTAACGTCCGGAAGCATTGAGGTTGATGGAATCGACGTTAGGGATTTAACTTTAGATTCGCTTCGGTCAAATATTGGTGTGGTTACTCAAGATGCCCACTTATTCCATGAGAGCATCGCTGACAATCTTCGATATGCAAAACATGATGCCACCTTGGAAGAAATGGAAACAGCTTGTCGTGCAGCGCAAATTTGGGAATTGGTTGATTCACTGCCGAACAAGTTCAACACGTTAGTTGGCGAAAGAGGACACAGATTATCTGGGGGAGAGAAGCAACGCTTAGCGATTGCGCGTTTGCTCCTTAAATCTCCTTCTGTTGTGATTTTAGATGAAGCGACGGCGCATTTAGATTCTGAAAATGAAGCGCAGGTGCAGCAAGCATTGAAGAGTGCTCTGACTGGCAGAACCAGCATTGTTATTGCTCATCGACTTAGCACAGTAAAAGAAGCTGATCAAATTATTGTTCTAGAACACGGAGTAATAGTTCAACGCGGTACACATGAAGATTTAGTGAATGCGGGTGGTTTGTATTCGGAACTTTATGCCCGCCAAGATTTAGGCGGTTTTGCGAATGAGACGTCTCCCGTAAATAACTAAACCCGCAAAAAACACCCATTGCAGGGCGTACGCCATGTGCGGTCCATCGCTTAACTCCGGTAGTTCCACGGGCACAGCAGGATTCATTGAAGACTCTGATGCTGAAATCAAGTCGATATAGAACTTCTCTGTTTGCACGCCTTTTCTAGCATCTAGTTGAGAAACTAGATTGCGCTCTGAATCATTTGAAACTGCAAAGAATTTTCCGCGCGGCAGTGATGAATCTAAACGCAATCGACCATCAATCACTAGTGGTGTTTCGATTGTAGGTTGAAGCTGAGGCGGAACTGTCGCATCAGATCCTGCTTTGACCCAACCTCTATCAACCCAGATTTTTCGACCATCAAATTCAAAGAGAGTGAGTTGTTCAAAACCGTACATACCGTCGTGGTATCGGTTACGAAGCAAAATCTGATTGCTGTCATCGAAAGTGCCTTCAATCGAGATTTTGCGCCATTCGTAGGCACTTATGTCCCCAGCAAGTTCTTGGAATGCAACCGGAGGCAATTTTGATTGTTCTTGAATCAGAGCATTGCGCGCATGACGGTCGACTCCGCGCTCGTACTGCCACTGAGCGGCCCACAGACATAAAAACACTAATGCAAGTGCTGTGAGAGTTTTCAGGAACGAGTACTGCTCTTTAGCCACGGCAATACCTTAACTTAACTTTATGAAAGAGATCGTGGTTTCTTTTTCAGAATTGCAGCACCAGGAATGATTGTTTCGCGACCGGCATTTGCGACTACAACTGCGATGTATGGCAAGAAAACAGCACCTGCTAAAGCAAACCAACGGAATGGACTTGGGAGAATTACGGTGAGGATAAAGCATGCTGTACGAATCATCATCGAAATAAAGTATCGACGTTGGCGTCCTGGTTGGTCGTTACTCAATGATTTTTGAGCACTTGTGATGTCATAAACATCATCTTCATCTTTTGCCATGCGAAGAGTCTAGGCAGGATAAAGAGGGGATGCAGGTTGAAATTCATCCGCAACCACCGATAGTTAGCACTTTTCTCGCATGAATTTCCCCTTTCAGGCCCTCTCAGGTAATCTTCTGCCTAGACCAGTGACTGCATAGTTACTGCAAGAGGAGTACCGCTCCCACCTTCATTGCTACGGCGAGATGGTTTGTCAGGGTTACGAATTGGTTCATTCCAATTCTCCTTGCGGTGTTTTTCTTGTAGAGCTTGCAACACAAAAGCATACGAACCGCGATTAACCAAAAGGAGCTCAAATCAGCACTGAACCGCGCATTAACGATCGAATTCGCACACCCCAAATTCGTCTCATCGGTTACGCCGGTGATCAAGTTGGAGTAGTAGATATCGATACCGCGCTCAAGATGGCAGACGAAGTTGGTCTCGACTTAGTCGAGATTGCACCAGATGCCAATCCGCCCGTTTGCAAGATTATGGATTTCGGAAAATATAAGTACGAAATTGCACAAAAAGCACGGGAAGCGCGACAGAACCAAACCCACATTGTGGTCAAGGAAGTGCGCATGCGACCTAAGATCGAAAATCACGATTATGAGACCAAGCGAGCTCACATCGAGAAATTCCTCAAAGGTGGCGACAAGGTGAAAGTAACGATGCAGTTCCGAGGAAGAGAGCAGACGAGACCAGAACTTGGTTACAAACTGTTGCAACGTCTTGCAGAAGATGTAGCACTGTATGCGTTCGTCGAATTCGCCCCTAAGCAAGAGGGACGAAACATGACGATGGTATTAGGACCGACGAAGAAGAAGACAGAAGCAGTAGCTGAACAACGCGCAGCCCGCAAAGCTAAAGAGCAAGCAGCTGCAGCGGAAGAAGCGTAAAGAGAAACCGAACTAAGGAGAGCACAATGCCAAAGATGAAAACTCACAGTGGAGCGAAGAAAACATTTCGCATCACAGGAACTGGAAAAGTTATGCACGAACGTGCTGGCAAGCGCCACCTCCTTGAGCACAAGTCCTCACGTGTTACACGTCGCTTGAGCAACGAGTCAGCAGCAAAACCATCAACTACATTTACAGCCAAGCGCATGCTTGGTCTGAAGTAAGGAGCGTGAATTAAATGGCTAGAGTAAAACGTGGAGTTCACGCAGCAAAGAAGCGTCGCACAACTCTTGAACGTGCCAGCGGATACCGTGGTCAACGTTCCCGTCTTTTCACTAAGGCGAAAGAGCAAGTTACGCACTCAATGGTTTATGCATTCAATGATCGTAAAGATAAGAAAGGCGATTTTCGTCAACTATGGATTCAACGAATCAATGCCGCAAGTCGTGAAAATGGTTTGACATATAACCGTCTTATCCAAGGCTTGAAGAGCGCCGGAGTTGAAATCGATCGCCGAATTCTTTCTGATTTGGCAACGAATGATCCAGCGACATTTAAAGCACTTGTTGATGTGGCTCGTAAGAGTCTTGCATCCGCCTAAATCGAACTCATGATTGAGAGCCTTAATTCCCCGCATGTCGGGAGAGTTAAGGCTCTTATCAGTTCTAGGGGCGCAAAAGAGAGAGCCGAAACTGGCACTTTTATTGCAGAAGGAATTCAATGCATTAAAGAAGCTCTGAGTTCTGACAACGGGCCATCGCTAGAGACCATCTATGCAACTAATGCATCTTTAGAAAAGCACTCGAATATAATCAATCAAGCACAATGTGAAATTTTAAGCATCTCTGAGGATGTTGCAAGAGCAATGTCTGACACCGTTACTCCTCAAGGTTTGATTGCGGTGTGCACAATTCCACACTCAACTTTTCCTCAAGTCTCACCTTCTTCCTTTAGCAAGTTTGTTTATCTCAGCGAAGTTCAAGACCCAGGCAATGCAGGGACAATTATTCGTTCTGCAGACGCGTTTGGTTTTGATGCAGTTTTGATTTCGCCACAGAGCGTGGACGTGTATTCACCAAAAGTAGTTCGTAGCACTGTCGGATCCCTTTGGCACATTCCAGTTTTTCAGGGCGTTGATCTTTCAGAAGTTCTTAAATGGGATTGCCAATTCATTGCTCTAGATGCTGCAGCAGATACGCCTTTATCGATGGTTCGTGGTGATCAATCTATCGTTGCAATATTTGGTAACGAAGCCAGAGGATTAAACACTTCGCAAGCGATTTTGGATTCCAAGAAAGCAATTATTCCAGTGAGAATTCCCATGCCCGGAAATGCTGAGAGCCTCAATCTTTCCGCGGCAGCAAGCATCGTGATGTATCAATTGGCAAATATCCCGACTTCTTAAAGTGCCAGGCATTAGACTTTCGCCCATGAATGCGCAGGAAATTCAAGGATGGATTGATGCTGCCACGACAGCTTTTTCATCAGCCACAAATCTTGAAGAATTAAAGAGCGCACGTTTATTGCACTCTGGAGACAAGTCTCCTATTGCGGGGGCCTCACGAAATCTAGGAACACTCTCACCTGATGAGAAAGCCACTTTTGGAAAAATCATTGTGGAAGCAAAAGCAGCGATTGCTTTGTCTTTAACAGAAGCAACGAAGCGCCTTGAAGACGAACGAGACCAGAAGATGCTCGCAGAAGAAGTTGTTGACATAACTTTGCCGGTGCGTAGATCTCATCGCGGCGGTTTACATCCAATTAGCATTATTAAAAATGACATCTCTGATTTCTTCATCGAACAAGGTTATTTTGTTGAAGAGGGGCCAGAGTTAGAATCTGGTTGGCTCAACTTTGACGCTTTAAACATTCCAGCAGATCATCCCGCTCGAACTATGCAGGACACTTTCTTCATCGAACCACTTGAATCCGGAATGGTTTTACGAACACATACATCCCCAGTTCAGATAAGAACGATGCTCACAAAGCAGCCCCCAATTTATGTGATTTGTCCGGGAAGAACTTTTCGCGCAGATGAACTAGATGCAACGCATAGTCCCGTATTTCATCAGGTTGAGGGCCTCGTTATTGATCGTGGAATTACCATGGCTCACCTCAAAGGCACTTTAGATAATTTTGCTCGTTATATGTTCGGACCGGAAGTAACAACGCGTTTACGCCCATCGTTCTTTCCGTTCACAGAACCAAGTGCAGAAGTTGATGTCTTCTTCAATGGCAAATGGATTGAATGGGGCGGTTGTGGGATGGTTAATCCGCGCGTGCTAAAAACTTGCGGAATAGATACCGAAGAATTTAGTGGTTTTGCATTTGGAATGGGTCTTGAACGGACTTTGATGGTACGTCACGGCATCACCGATATGCATGACATCGTTGAAGGCGATCTCAGATTTACTCGTCAATTCGGAGTAGGTCTCTGATGCGCGCGCCATTGTCTTGGATTAAGGAATTCGTAGATCTGCCTTCATCTTTAACAGCTGATGAAATTAGCAAAGGTCTCGTTCGTGTAGGTTTTGAAGTAGAAGATGTAATTCATCAAGGTTTGGATGTGAAAGGTCCACTGGTATTTGGTGAGGTCCTATCTATTGAGGAAATAACAGAATTTAAGAAGCCGATTCGATACGTTGGAGTCGATTGTGGAGAGAAGCAAACAAGGTACGTGATTTGCGGTGCAACAAATTTCGTTGTTGGTGACATGGTCCTCGTTGCACTTCCGGGATCTGTGTTACCGGGCGATTTTGCAATAGCTGCCCGAGAAACGTATGGAAAAACATCCAACGGCATGATCTGTTCGTCAAAAGAACTAGGTTTAAGCGATGATCATGCAGGCATCATGGTTTTTGATAAAGCACAAGTTAGTTCAAAAGATGATGTGCGTGAAAAACTTCAGTTAGATGACGTTATCTTCGATATTGCAGTTAATCCAGATCGCGGATATGCCCTAAGTATCAGGGGAGTAGCCCGAGAAATTGCAGGCGCCTTCGATCTCAAATTCAATGATCCTGTAAATCATTTGCGAAGTCTGAAATTTGATAAGACGGGCTCAGGCGTTAAACCTAGGATTGACGATAAAGAATCTGCTTCTGTGTTCTATTTGCGCACTCTTTCCAATTTCGATTCGAATGCACCCACCCCTTTATGGATGCGTCGAAGAATCGAAAAAATGGGAATGCGCTCAATCTCATTAGTTGTAGACGTAACGAATTATGTCATGCTCGAATTAGGTCAGCCTTTGCATGCGTTTGATCGCAAGAAGATAAAAGGTGATTTAAGAGTTGCAAGAGCAGGAAAAATCTCAAAGTTTGTAACACTTGATGGTCAAGAACGAACATTAGATCCGGCAGATTTAATGGTCAGCGATGACGAGAGGGCTCTTGCGTTAGCCGGAACCATGGGTGGTTTGTACTCTGAAATTACCGCTGAAACGACAGAGATCGCATTAGAAGCCGTTCGATTTAATCCAATTGCTGTCGCTCAAAATTCGCGTCGCCATAAACTCTCATCTGAAGCATCACGAAGATTGGAGCGAGGCGTAGACCCTTGCCTAGCCGAACTTGCATCAGCTCGGTTTGTTCAGTTACTGACCGAACACAGCTCGGCCAAGCATGTTGAAACATTGAGCGTCGGGGAAGCAAATTATCCGGCTTCTTTTGCGATCAATCCGGCTCAGATTTCAAACATATTGGGCTTTGAAGTATCTACAAAACAAATTTTAAAATCGCTTCAAACAATTGGCTGTGAAATTGATGAAAAGAAGTTTGAAATTAAGCCCCCTACATGGCGGCCTGATCTAAACAACGTTTCAGATATTGCCGAGGAGGTCGCTCGCATCATCGGTTACGACAGTATTCCTTCAGTGCTACC
>CAZNWM010000022.1:4486-6906 GCA_964576975.1 uncultured Candidatus Planktophila sp. | reverse complement strand
TCTGTTCCTGAACAAATAGAGATGGTCGCGGGTCTCTTGGTGGGTAGAAAAGAAGTTGAAAATTGGCAAGGTAAATCTCAATCTTTTGATTGGAGCGACGCAATTTCATCTGCCCAGGAAATTCTTAATTTATGCCATTTGGATTATGAAATAAAACGTTCAGATTTTGCTCCGTGGCATCCCGGTCGTTGTGCTGAATTAGTAGTAGATGGCAAGGTTGTCGCACATGCTGGCGAAATTCATCCTCGAATCCTGTCTCAATACAATTTACCCGCACGATCCAGTGCATTCGCAATCAACTTAGGCGCTTTGCCTTCATCAGCACTTGTTAGACCTAGCCGTGTGGGTGTTATGCCAGCGGCGGTACAAGATGTTGCCCTCATTGTTGATTCCAATATTCCTGCTGCAGAAGTGCAACAGGCACTCGAAGATGGTGCGGGTGATTTACTTGAATCAATTTCTCTCTTTGATCGTTACGACAAAATTGGCGATGGCAAAGTGTCACTGGCATTCACCCTTACTTTCAGAGCTGCGGATCGCACTCTGACAGGAGAAGAAGTCTCAGCTATGCGAGAAGCTGCAACCAGTTTAGCCGGCAAACGTTGCGGGGCTACCGTCAGAACTGCATAATTATGCATAAATTTGCATAATTATCCATTATCGCCTACACTTCACGCTATGAAGACAGCCGTGATCGGTGCTAGCGGGTACGCCGGAGGCGAGCTGCTGCGCCTCTTATCCATTCACCCGCATTTACAAGTTACTCAAGTGAGTGCGCACAGTAACGCTGGAGAGTTAATTACTTCTGTTCACCCACATCTAACAACGCATCAAAACGAGAAGTTCTTATCCTTTGATTCATTGAACTTCGAAGACATTGACGTTGCATTTATTGCCTTACCCCACGGTCAATCTGCAGCGATTGTTGGGAAATTTAATAGTCAAACTAAGATTATCGATCTCGGTGCTGATTTCAGACTCGCAGATTCAAACCAATGGTCTAAGTACTACGACGGGGCTCACGCCGGCACTTGGACCTATGGTTTACCGGAAATTCCGGGTTCCAGAAACGCAATTTCTAATGCCTCGCGTGTAGCCAATCCTGGTTGCTATGCAACATCCATTATCGCCGGCGTTCTACCTGCTTTAGATTTTATCGATTCATCAGACATAGTTGTTGTGGCAGCTTCTGGAACTACAGGCGCCGGTCGCAGTGCCAAGATCAACTTAATTGCCAGCGAAGTAATGGGTTCACTTACTTCGTATAAATTCGGGGGAGTGCATCAGCACACTCCAGAAGTAGAACAGGCATTGGCATTAGCAGGTGCAAAAAATGTGAAAGTTTCATTTACGCCAATCTTGGCACCGATGCCCCGGGGAATTCTGTCCACAATTACGGCACGTCTAACAAAGAGCCTTAGTTCTGATGAGATTCACTCACATTTTTCGTCGTTCTATCAACATGAGTACTTTGTTGATGTGCTTTCTATCGGAGCGATGCCCAAGACTGGATCAGTAACTGGATCGAACAAGATTCAAATACAAGTTGCTGTTGATTCACACGCAGAAAGATTAATTATTAGTGCTGCAATTGATAACTTAGGAAAAGGTGCGGCTAGCCAAGCAATCCAAAACGCAAATCTGATGTGTGGTTTTCACGAAGGCGCAGGTTTGTCTACTGATGGATTAGGCACATGAAACTTCCGCAAGGATTCATAGGTGCCGCAACTGCTTCCGGGTTAAAAAGTTCAGGAGCACTTGACTTGACTCTGATTGTCAACCAAGGACCATCAAATTGGGCAACAGCTGTATTTACCACTAATCAAGTAATTGCAGCTCCTGTGATGTGGAGCAAGGAAGTAATTAAGGGATCCACTGTGAGCGCCGTAGTTCTCAATTCTGGTGGAGCAAATGCTTGTACTGGAGCACAGGGCTTCCAAGATACACATAAAAGTGCGGAGTATGTAGCTTCGCTTTTACAACATTCATCTTCGGAGATTTTCGTATGTTCCACAGGAATGATCGGTGAACTCTTACCGATGAAGAAAGTTTTAACTGGTTTAGATGTTGTTACGGCGAATTTAGTTAATGATTCGTTGGCAGAGTGTGCGCAGGCGATTATGACCACTGATTCAGTTCCTAAAATCGCAACGGCCAACGTTTCTGGCGCACAGATGAGTGGAATCGCAAAAGGAGCAGGAATGCTAGCGCCGGCACTGGCAACGATGCTCTGTGTCATTATGACTGACGCTGTAGTGCCACAGAAGGCAAAAGATCTCTTTGAAGTGATTGTGGAAAGAACATTTAATCGAATTGATTCTGATGGCTGCACCTCAACTAACGACACAGTTTTACTTATGTCATCCGGTGCAAGCGGGGTTCAATTGCCTGAAGAGGATTTTGCAGCGATGCTTCAGGAA
>CAZNWM010000022.1:0-4386 GCA_964576975.1 uncultured Candidatus Planktophila sp. | reverse complement strand
AACGTTGGAGAGCATTCTGCAACAGTGATGACGAATGATTTATCCCACGCATATGTCCATGAGAATTCAGCGTATTCCACATGATGATCATTAAATTCGGGGGACATGCGATGAAAGATTCGCAAGGTGTCTTCGCGGCATCAATAAAGATGGCACTTTCCAAAGGGAATAAGGTCATAGTTGTTCATGGAGGAGGTCCTCAGATCAATGCTGAGTTGGCCAAACTTAAGATTGAAAGTCATTTTGTGAATGGATTTCGATTTACAACAGAGGAAATTTTTGACGTGGTCGAACGAGTGCTGACACAAGTTGTTGGTCCAGAGGTCGCATCAAATTTGAATTTCCATGGAGTTAAGGCGCAATCAATCTCTGCAAAAGATTCAGGTATCTTGTTCGCTGAATCGATAAAGGATCTTGGCAGAGTGGGTAAAGTTTCGAAGGTAGAAAAGATCTCACTTGATACTCTTTTGTCTAAAGGAATTGTTCCGGTCATCGCACCGATAGCTTCTGATGTTGACAATGGGCTTGGTTTAAATATAAATGCTGATTTGGCGGCTGCAGCAATTTCATCTGCTTATCCAGATTCGACTCTGATCATCATGACTGACGTAGCGGGCATTTATCGTAATTGGCCTGATCAATCCTCACTGATTGATGAAATTTCCGTGAGCGATTTAGAATCTCTGAAATCCACTTTTTCAGATGGAATGTTGCCAAAAGTTGAAGCGGTTCTGGAAGCTATTGCTGCAGGAGCTCATTCAGTACGAATTATTGACGGGACAAGTGAGTCTAGTTTTGATCAAGCTTTAATTGGCATTGGTGGAACATTGGTGCACGCATGAAAAACAAAGATTTTGGCACCCTTTGGATTCAAAACTTGATGTCTAACTATGCGACGCCATCAATTACTTTAGTTAAAGGCAAGGGTTCTATCGTTATTGATGCTGATGGCAATAAGTACATCGATATGTTGGGTGGCATCGCAACAAATATCCTTGGGCATTCCCATCCTTGCGTTGTTTCAGCAGTATCGCGTCAGATAAAAACATTGTCGCATGTAAGTAATTTTTACGCGCACCCGAACGTTATCGAATTAGCCCAGATCTTAGTTCGTCTCACAGGAAATAAGGAGTCGCGAGTTTTTTTCGCCCAGTCAGGTGCGGAAGTAAATGAAGCAGCTATCAAATTGTCTAGAAAAACTGGACGGACTCGAATAGTCGCAACAACTGGTTCATTTCATGGTCGAACCGTGGGTTCTCTCTCTTTGACCGGGCAGAGTTCGAAGAGAACGGCTTTTCTACCTTTACTAGAAAATGTGAAGCACGTTCCTTTTGGGGACATCAAGAAAGCGAAGCGAGCGATTAACTCCAGGACTGCCATGGTTATTGTCGAACCGATAATGGGCGAAGCCGGTGTAATCGTTCCACCTTCAGATTATTTAAAGGAGCTACGTAGTATTTGCACAGCGCACGGGGTTCTACTAGTGATAGATGCAGTACAAACTGGAATCGGACGAACTGGTCAATGGTTTGGATACGAATACTCAGGAATTCAGCCCGATGTAATAACTGTTGCCAAAGGTTTGGGAGCAGGCCTTCCTTTGGCAGCCATGATTGCGGTTGGAAAATCCGCCCAGTTATTTGAGCCCGGTGATCATGGCTCAACATTTGGTGGAAACCCGGTTACTACTGGTGCTTCCGTTGCGGCAATTAAGTGGATTGAAAAGAACAAAATATTGGCCAAGTGCAAGGCTGATTTCAAGTACATTCATTCATCCCTTCACTCAGTGCCCGGCGTACGCGAAGTACGTGGCGCTGGTTTGTTAATCGGAATTGCGTTAGAAAAAGATGTTTCAAAAGATGTTGCCGAACGCTTACAGGCAGGTGGCATTCTGGTTAACGCTGCAAATCCCAACACAATTCGCATTGCTCCTGCATTAACGATTTCTAGGAAAGAAATAACCAAATTTATCAAGGTCTTCAAGGAGGTAATGAGTGATGTCAGTTAATTCACAAAATGTTTCTGCAAGACGAGCAAAGGCTATTTCATTGATACAGGCTGGATTAATCCATTCGCAGACAGATCTCGTAGATCAACTAAAGAAGAGTGGTTTTCGTGTCACACAAACAACTGCTAGTCGAGATTTAGAGGAAATTGGCGCTGTTCGTGGACGAAATGCTCACGGGGAATCGGTATACCAAATTCGCGAATCATCCGATGATGCTTTGACGCGAGTTAATCCCGTTCCATCAAAGCTGATTCTTTCTGTAGATCACAGTGCCAACCTTGCTGTGGTGCATACACCTCCTGGGGCGGCTCAATTTGTGGCAAGTTCTTTGGATCATGCCAACTTAACGGGTGTCATTGGAACACTTGCTGGTGATGACACGATTATCCTTGTGTCCAAGAAAGCAACCGGCGGTGCTGGTTTGGCTAAAGAGTTAATTGCATTTGCGAATGCAAAAAACTCTCGCATCCATAAAGCAGGGAGAAAATAAATGGCTCTATGGGGCGCACGCTTTTCAAGTAAACCTACTGACGCTGTTTTTGCGCTATCCCAAAGCGTTTCTTTCGATTGGCGTTTAGCACCATATGATCTACGATCTTCACTTGCTCATCTTTCTGTGTTGGAGAAAGCATCCTTGTTATCAAAGGACGATGCCGCAAAAATTAGGACGGCACTAAGGGAACTATTAACTGAAGTTGCTTCCGGTAAGTTTGCACCTAATTCACAAGATGAAGATGTCCATAGTGCTCTCGAAAGAGGTTTAACAGAGAAATTAGGTTCACTCGGTGGTTCGCTGCGTGCGGGTCGTTCAAGAAATGATCAAGTAACTACTGATCTTCGGTTATTCGCAATTGATCACATGCTTGGGTTAGCTCAAATGCTTATTGAATTAAATGAAGCCATCCTTAAGAAAGCGTCTGAATATGTAGATGATGCAGCACCTGGATTTACTCATATTCAACACGCCCAACCAGTTTCTTTTGGCCATGAGATTGCTAAGCACGCTCATGCATTTGCTCGAGATCTTGATCGAATCCAAGATTGGCTTGAACGAACATCTGTCAGTTCACTTGGCGCTGGCGCCTTATCGGGTTCTTCTTTAAAGCTTGACCCCGAATTCGTAGCTAATAATTTAGGCTTTGATAGAAGCTTTGAAAACAGCATCGATGCGGTAAGTGATAGAGATTATGTTGCTGAAGCTTTATTCATCACATCACTTATTGGAGTCCATCTTTCTCGCATTGGCGAGGAATGGACCCTGCTTGGTTCGACGGAATTCTCGTGGGCAAAGATTGCAGATGAATACTCGACAGGTTCCTCGATAATGCCGCAAAAGAAAAATCCCGATATGGCCGAATTAGCACGTGGAAAAACCGGGCGACTTATTGGTAATTTGGTTTCGGTTTTAACCATGTTAAAGGGACTTCCATTTGCCTATAACCGCGATCTACAAGAGGACAAAGAACCGCTGTTTGACAGCTTAGATACTTTGGCTTTAGTAATCCCGGCTGTCTCAGGAATGATCGCTACTACTAATTTTGATCGCGAAAAAATGAAGTTATCTGCGCCAACGGGATTTTCTCTAGCAACTGAAATTGCAGATTACTTAGTTCGAAAGAACGTTCCTTTTGCCGAGGCGCATGAAGCAGCGGGTGCGTGCGTGGCATTGTGCGAGAAGTTAAAGTGCGATTTGCATGATTTAAGTGATGATCAATTTGCATCGATTCACCCATCCCTTGATCCGAAGATCCGCGAAGTTCTAACGGTTCAGGGGGCCATAGCTTCTAGAACAACCGCCGGAGGAACCGCCCCTTCTCAGGTGAACAAGCAAATAAGCAATGCTCTGAAGAAAACATCAGATTCACGTAAAGAAATTGCCAACAAAATCAAGGCCTTTTCCGAGATGATGAGTGCATGAATCTCCTAGAAGACCTTCGCTGGCGAGGATTGTTATCACAGTCAACGGATGAAGCAGCGCTTCAGGAGTCCCTGAAAAAACCAATGACTTTGTACATAGGTTTTGATCCCACTGCGCCATCCCTGCACGTTGGAAATCTGGTTGTTTTACTAGTTCTGCGTCGATTCCAATTAGCGGGCCACAATCCAATTGCTTTAGTTGGTGGAGCCACTGGTTTAGTCGGAGATCCCTCGGGACGCAATGAAGAACGCACTTTGAATAGCGGCGACACAGTTGCTGAGTGGGTGACAAAGATCCGAACACAAGTTTCATCATTTTTGGATTTTGAAAAAGGACCAAATAAAGCCCAAGTAGTTAATAACCTTGATTGGACTTCGCCTCTATCCGCAATCGAATTTTTACGCGATATTGGAAAACATTTTTCTGTTAATCAAATGTTGGCAAAAGATGCAGTTTCTTC
>CAZNWM010000021.1:0-18063 GCA_964576975.1 uncultured Candidatus Planktophila sp. | reverse complement strand
GGACGTGAATTTACTAAACTCAAGAGTTCTGAATCTGATGATCTCTCCATGGAAAACTTTCAAAAAATCATGGAGTCAACCGAGGCTATTTCAGAAAAAAGCATTCGACCAAAGAAACAAAAACCAACTTTGAGTTCTAGATTTGCTGTTCGAAAGGACGCAGTTGTTAGAAAACTGCCTCTACCAAAGAAGCAAGGGTGGCGACCAGGGCAAGCAGATCGAAAGCGGAACATCCTTATTGGAATCGCTGTCGGGGCGATAATTCTGTTCTTTATCTTTTAGTTAGTCGTCTTCGCCTTCTTCATCGTCATCTTCTTCTTCGTATTCATCGTCATCATCTTCGCCACCTGTAGGTGGGATAGCGATTGAAGGATTTGCGAGAGCAACATTTGCACTCATTGATGGCGCAGCACTTGCCAGAGTTGTGCCTGGTTCAGCAATAGCTGGTGATTCATCTGTGCCTTGTGCAACAACGACTCCGACACCAATGAGCAAAAGCGGCAGTGCAAGTAGTGCCCCACGGGCGCTTCGCTTAACTGATGTGTGTGCTTTTCCGCCATCGCTTTCAGCGAGTTCGAACCACTCAGGCTTCTTTGGAGGAGTCATTGATAGATCCTTTCGTTAAGTGAACTGTATTACTCATTCCTTTGAAGGTTCTGTGAAGCGGAAGTTTTAAACCTTAGTAACCTATGACAGTGAGCACATTTACCGCTGCCGAACAGGGACGCGGCTATTTAGATTTAATGAAACTAAGAGTTGTTGAGTTATTACTCGTAACAACAGTGCCAGCACTCGTTTTAGCAGAAGGAAAACTTCCTGGATTAGTTGTGACAGCCGCATCAATTATTGGTGGGACTTTGGCCGCGGGTGCAGCCAATGCTTACAACATGATCATTGAAAGTGATATCGATAAGTTAATGGCGCGTACTGCTAAGCGTCCGTTGGTTACTGGTGTTTTAACTAAAGTGCAGGCAACTGTCTTTGCAACAATTGTTGCAATTCTTTCGTTAGTGATCTTTTGGGTCTTTACAACACCGCTAGCAACACTTTTAACTCTGGTTGCAATTGTTTTCTATGTTGTTGTTTACACGATGGGACTTAAGCGACGTACTGCGCAAAATATTGTGTGGGGCGGAGCAGCGGGATGCATGCCCGTCTTTATTGGATGGGCTGCAGTTACTAACTCGCTTTCATGGACTGCAGTTGCATTCTTTATGGTTATTTTCTTCTGGACTCCGCCGCACTTCTGGGCTTTAGCAATTAAGTACAAAGATGATTACGCGGCTGCCAATGTTCCGATGTTGCCTGTGGTTGCTACGCGTGGTCGCGTGCACCAAGAGATGTGGCTGCATACAGTTGCAATGATTGTTTCTTCCATTGCTTTGATTCGCTTTGCAGATCTTCAGTTGTGGGCCTTAATTCTGACAATTGGGCTAGGACTTGTATTTGCGGGGCAGTTGATTCAACTGCGTGAGAAGACTCCGGATTACACAAAGGTTGCAGGCAAGATTTTCCAGTGGTCGATTACGTATTTGAGTTTGTTATCTGTATTGCTAGTTGTTGCTCAGCTATTAAAAGCTTGAGTTAAATCTTTAATCAAATCTGTGCTTGCTTCTAGGCCGACAGATAAACGCAATACCGATGGAGTAATACCCATCTCTGCTTGAACTTCTGGACTTAAACGCTTGTGTGTAGTCGATGCTGGGTGAGTAATAAGAGATTTGCTATCGCCGTGGTTATTTGAAATATCGATAACAACAAGGCGATTAACGAACGCGAAAGCATCTTTTTTGCTGCCATTTAATTCGATACCAATATTTGTGCCACCAGCACCGCTCATCTGCTTTTGTGCAAGGGCGTAATCAGCGTGGGACTTAAGTCCTGGATAACGCACAGATTTAACTTCCTTACGAGTTTCAAGGAACTCTGCAATTGCTTGCGCACTTGCATTCATTTTTTCAACGCGCATCTGCATTGTTTCAAGGGACTTAAGTAATACCCACGCGTTAAATGCACTGATGTTTGGACCTGTGTGGCGGAAGAAAGGCAAGAAGTGTTCTTGCATGTATGCAAAGGATCCGAGGACGGCGCCCGCTAGAACGCGACCTTGTCCGTCAATATGTTTTGTAGCCGAATACATAACAACATCTGCACCGAGTTGTAGTGGCTTTTGATAGACAGGAGAAGCCATAACGTTATCGACGATTACGGTTGCGCCAACTTTGTGGGCAAGATCGCTCACCATTTTGATATCGACGATGTCGAGCATTGGGTTACTTGGTGTTTCAAGGAAGACAACTTTGGTTGGGGTGCTGAGCGCTTTAGCCCACGCACTTGGATCATTGCCTTTAACTAATTCGATTGTTACGCCCCACTTAGGCAAAATTTCTGTAAGCACAACGTGGCAAGAACTAAACATTGAAGCTGATGCAACAACGCGATCTCCGGCTTTAACAAGGCATGCTACGGATGCAAACATCGCTGACATTCCTGTGCCAGTTGCTACACAGAATTCTGCGCCTTCAAGGGCTGCAAGTCTTTGTTCAAACATTGCAACAGTTGGGTTTCCAAAACGAGAATAAACAAAGTGATCGGTTTCATCGATGAATGCTTCTTCAGCTTCTTCAGCGTTTGAATATGTGAAACCACTTGTGAGGTAAAGCGCTTCTGAAGTTTCACCAAAACCAGAACGCGCAAGACCTGCACGTACTGCTTGTGTTTGTGGATCAAGAGTCCAATTAGGATCTGGACGCTCGGATCGAGGTTGGTAACCCCATGGGCGCTTAGACATGGAAGAAGTGTAATCGCCTGTGAGATAGTGGGGTTATGTCCAACTTGGCGATATCGGTACGCGATCTGAGCAAGAAATACGGCGAACGTATGGCTGTATCGCATATCAACTTCGATGTTCCACTCGGCACTGTCTGCGGATTCGTGGGGCCAAATGGTTCGGGTAAAACAACAACGATGCGAATGTTGCTCGGATTGATTTCACACACTGGTGGCAATGGGCAAGTACTAGATGCATCCATTGATGAGCCAGCGAAATACTTATCTCGAGTCGGTGCGATGATCGAAGGACCAGCTTTTTATCCTGCACTTACAGGTGCTGAAAACTTGCGCGTGCTTGCAACGCTCGGCGGATTTCCGCAAGAGCGTGTGCAAAAGTTGCTGGAGCAAGTCGGACTTGGTGATCGCGCAAAATCTAAGTACAAGACTTATTCACTCGGCATGAAGCAACGTTTAGGAATTGCGGCAGCGTTATTGCCAAATCCAAAGTTGTTGATGCTGGATGAACCAACTAATGGTCTTGATCCCGAAGGTATCCAAGAAGTACGTGCGTTGTTGCGCTCGCTTGCTGATAACGGAACGACTGTTTTTGTTTCATCCCACTTGTTATCCGAACTAGAAATCATCAGCGATTACTTAGTGATGCTTCGCAAAGGTGAAGTTGTCTTTGCCGGAAAGATTGAAGAGCTATTGCTCGCACAACAACATGTGATTATCGCTAAGGGTCAAAACCCAGGAGATCTCGAGAAAATTCTTTCTATTGCAACTGGCATGGGTCATAGCGCTTCCATTAGAAACAACGAAGTGCATATTCAAGCGAACGCCGAATGGGGAGCAACTCTTAACCGCGCAGCATTTGATGCAGGAATTACGTTGGCTCAACTCTCGCCACAGATTCCAAACCTTGAAGAGACATTCTTTGAAATGACGGGGGATAAATAATGTTCCGCGTTGTATTTGCAGAGTTAAGAAAACTTCGTCGCCCAACTTTGGTGCTTGGCACATTGGGCGCAGCGTTGTTTTTCTCGGCGCTAATTACTTCATTTCTCTACCTTTTAATTGATGATCCAAGTGGCAACGGAGATCGCGGTCGTCGAATTGGTCGCGAAGTTCTTTCCTTGTCATCAGGTTCGGTCACAGGTTTTGCATCCGTTGGTGGCTTGCTCGGTTTAATTGCACTCTGTGTATTTGCTGCACAAACAGCGCAGGAATACACATACGGCACATTGCGCAATTTGTTAGTGCGCCAATCAGGACGCTTGCGAATTCTTGGTGGCAAGTTAATTGCAAACACTATTTTTGCAACGGTGATGGTTCTATTCAGTGCTGTTGTCAGTATTGGTATTTCAGTTGCACTGGCGCCAGGCGCGAAAGTTCCAACTGATCTCTGGTTCACAAGTGATGGTTGGTCTTCGATTACTCATACCGTCATCAATGTCTTTATTGCAGTCTTTGGTTTTGGAGTAATTGGAATGGCACTTGGAATCTTGTTCCGCTCTCCAATTAGCTCGATATCAGTCGGCGTGCTCTGGATTCTCATTATTGAAAATCTCTTGGGCGCCGTTAAAGAGAGTGCGCTGCGATGGTTGCCTGGGTCACAGTTAAACACGATTGCAGAAGGCGGAACAGAAACAATTTCATATACCCACGCAATGCAGGTTGGTGGGGCGTATGTGATTGGTATTTCAATAATTGCTGCGGTGCTTTTTTCTCGCCGCGATGTTGCAAACTAGACACAGAAAACTCACAGAGTTAAATAACCGCTTTACGCGGAGTCGTTCTTTATCCTTAGTACATCTCTTCCCCCATGGAGGTTGTACTTAGTGAGCCGTAACCGAGCTTTAGTTCTTGCTGTGGTTCTTGGGCTAACAATCACCACAGCTCCTGCCTATGCAGCAACACCAAAGCCAACTCTTGCCCAAATTGAAGCTGCGAAAAAAGCGGAAGCAGCAAAGAAGAAAATTGCTGATGCAGCTGCAAAGAAATTAGCAGCAGCCACACAAACACTTCGTGGACTCACTGCAAAAGCAGCAGCTGCTCGAGCCTTGTATGTCAAAGCACAAAAAGAATTAGCTGTTGCAACAACGGCTGCAAATGCTGCTAATGCCCACGCTCTTGAAACAGCGGCGCAAGTAAGCGCTGCACATCGCACAATTGGAAAACTTGCTGTCAACGCTTTCATCATGGGTGGAAGCCTTACCGACATCGAACCAGTGCTCAGTGCAAATGGTCCACAGGATTTAATTGATCAATTAACAACACTAGATTCACTCGGTGCGCAGAACACAACTGCTTTAAATAGATTTAAGGCCGCCGAAGTAATTGCAAAGGCTGCCAAGATTCAAGCAGATAACGCGAAGTTGGTTCAACAGAAAGCAACCGAGAAAGTAGCGGCTGCAAAGAAAACTGCAGACGAAGCGCAGAGCGAACAACAAAAAGAAGTTTCTCGACTACAAAAGATTCAAGATGATTTGATGAGAGAGTTAATGAGTGCGCGAAAAGTGCGTACAACTCTTGAACAACAACGCGCACTTGCTTTACTTGAAGAGAACCAAGCAAATACTGCGACCTTTACTCCAAACCAAGCAAAGATTTGGCCAAACACTGGGTTCAAAGGTCGTTCAACAGCTCGTACTACACAAGCACAGCGAAACATTGCAGTTGCATTTGCTAAGAAACAAGTAGAAGCTCGCAAGCCATATGTTTGGGGCGACGAAGGACCAAATGCATTTGATTGTTCTGGATTGGTTTATGCAGCATATAGAGCAGCCGGACTTGGATGGCCAAACTGGGATCGACTTAACTCAGCGCTGTATTCAACATACACAATGCACGTTGGATTAGATGAATTAGTACCTGGCGATTTACTTTTCTATTCTTATAAAGGAACTATCTCCACCATTCACCACATCACAATTTATGCAGGTGGCGGCAAGATGTGGGAAGCAAACTCAAAAGGTAAAGGCTTGCTCTACTCAGATGTCCACAGTATTAAGGGGCTTATGCCATTTGGTGGTCGGGTCTAGTCTTAGACCATGTCTGCCAACACAGTTGCGATTCGTTCTGCAGTTCGCAACTCACTCAAAGAGTGCTCACCTGGCGATTTAGTTTTAGTTGCTGTTTCAGGTGGTGCTGATTCGCTCGCACTTGCATACGCAATTAGTTTGGAAGCTCCAAAGCTCGCGCTTCGCGTTGAAGGCGTCACTGTTGATCACCAGCTTCAATCACAATCTTCTGTGCAAGCAGAAAAAGTTGTTGCAGCACTTTTGAAAATGGGGATCGAAAAAACGCATGTCATCAAAGTAGATGTTGACATCACTGATGGCCTTGAAGCATCTGCACGTCGTGCACGTTATGCAGCTTTAGATAAATGCGCAGAACAAAGTGGCGCAACATCTGTTTATCTTGGGCACACTCGCGATGATCAATCCGAGAGTGTTCTGCTAGGACTCGCTCGTGGATCTGGTGCGCGTTCGTTATCTGCAATGGCAATGCGTAATGGAAAATATGTGCGTCCACTTCTTGCAATTACACGGGAAGAAACTTTAGGTGCATGCGCTGAAGCACAACTAGATCCTTGGGATGACCCACACAATGCTGATAAAACTTTTACACGTGTGCGCGTTCGACATGATGTCTTGCCTAATTTAGAAAAAAACTTAGGACCAGGAATTTCTGCAGCTCTTGCGCGCACTGCATCGTTGCTGCGAGATGATGCTGATGCACTAGATCAATTAGCAGAACAAGAGTTTGCCGCGCACGACGCACTCTCATTAGATATTTCTCGTCTTGAAAAACTACCTAAAGCGATTCGCACTCGAGTTCTGCGGCTGGCCATTTATGAAGCGGGAGCCCCATCGGGGTCCCTTAGCGCCGATCACATCGCCCCAATTGAGGCGTTAATCACCGAGTGGAGCGGGCAAGGCCCCTCTGATCTTCCCGGCGGTGTGAGAGTTAGCCGAATTTCGGGCAGACTTTCGCTCTCGCGGTAGGCCAACCACCGCCGGCCATTTCGAAGGAGCACATCTTGGATCTCAGCGCAGTTTCAAAAGATATTGAACGCGTCATTGTGAGCGAAGAAGATTTGCAAAAAAGAATTAAAGAATTAGCTGCCCAAGTTGATAAAGATTACGAAGGTAAAGATCTTTTATTACTTGGTGTACTAAAGGGCGCAGTAATGGCTGTTGCTGATCTTTCACGTGCGATGCAACGCCACGTTGAAATGGATTGGATGGCTGTTTCTTCTTATGGATCCGGAACAAAATCAACTGGTGTTGTTCGTATCCTTAAAGATTTAGATCGAGACATCACCGGTCGCAATGTTTTGATCATTGAAGACATTGTTGATACTGGTCTGACACTTTCTTGGCTCAAGGCAAACCTCGAATCACGAGGCGTAGGAAACGTTGAAATCCTTACAATTCTTCGAAAGCCAGAGGCCGCACAAGTTGAAGTAGACGTTAAGTATGTTGGCTTTGATATTCCAACTGATTTCGTTATTGGCTACGGATTAGATTTTGATGAAAAGTATCGCAACCTTCCATTTATTGGTGTGCTTGCTAAGCACATGTACACCTAGGAGAGCACGTAATGGCGCAAGCAAAGAAACCATCTTCTTTAAACTCACTTAAGTTACAAAAGAAGAAACCAGCAAAGCCTGGACCAAAGAAGCAACTCACTCGTTCGGAGAAAATTCTTCGCGGGCCTCTTTTTTGGATTATTGCTGCAATCGTTGCTGTCACAGTATTTGGCCAGATCACAAATGCCGGAAATCAATACACACAGATTAAAACCTCTGAAGCACTAGATGCGATTTCAAAATCAGATGTTCAATCTGCTGTTTTAGTTGATAAGGAGCAGAAGCTTCGTCTCGAACTAAAATCTGGCAAGACAATTAATGGTTCAAGCAAAGTTGTTGCTTCCTACGTTGTTCGTCAAGAACCAACTGTTATCGATGTGCTCACTGGTAATCCACCTCCAGGAGGCTGGACAGTTGATGTTCCAAAGCAATCACTCTTTGTTTCATTCTTATTCTCATTCGCACCGATTCTGTTAATTGGTCTGCTCTTCTTCTATCTAATAAGTCGTTCGCAAGGTGGCGGAAAAGTATTTTCATTTGGTCGCTCACGTGCGAAGTTGCAAGATCCAGATGTTCCACAAACTACATTTGCAGACGTTGCAGGCGCTGATGAAGCAATCGCAGAACTTCGAGAGATTAAAGACTTCCTTGCTAATCCACCAAAGTACGCAGCGATTGGCGCGAAGATTCCAAAGGGCGTTTTGTTATATGGCCCTCCAGGAACTGGAAAAACTCTCCTTGCACGCGCAGTCGCTGGAGAAGCCGGTGTTCCTTTCTATTCAATCTCTGGTTCTGACTTCGTCGAAATGTTTGTTGGTGTGGGTGCTGCTCGTGTTCGTGACTTGTTTACACAAGCAAAACAAAATGCGCCAGCAATTGTTTTCGTAGATGAAATTGATGCTGTTGGTCGCCAACGTGGTGCAGGTATGGGCGGCGGACACGACGAACGCGAACAAACACTTAACCAACTCTTAGTTGAAATGGATGGCTTCGAAGCAAATGGTTCAGTCATTCTTATTGCAGCAACAAATCGTCCAGATGTTTTGGATCCAGCGCTATTGCGTCCAGGACGTTTTGATCGCCAAATTGCAGTAGACCGCCCAGATCTGAAAGGTCGCGAAGAAATTCTTAAGGTGCACGCAAAGGGCAAGCCACTTGGTAAAGATGTAGAACTAGTTTCTTATGCTCGTCGCACACCAGGATTTACTGGAGCAGACCTTGCAAATGTTCTTAATGAAGCAGCGCTTTTAACTGCTCGTGAAGAGAAGAAAGTTATTTCACACACCGAGCTAGATGAAGCAATTGATCGCGTCATGGCTGGCCCACAACGTAAATCACGCATCATGTCTGATGACGAACGTCGCGTTACTGCCTATCACGAAGCTGGTCACGCACTTGTTGCATATGCGCTGCCACATACAGATCCAGTACACAAAATTACGATCATGCCTCGTGGTCGAGCTCTCGGTTACACAATGGTCTTGCCAGATGATGACAAGTACTCAACTACTCGTAATCAATTGCTCGATCAATTGGCGTACTCACTCGGTGGTCGCGCTGCTGAAGAATTAATCTTCCACGATCCATCAACTGGTGCATCAAATGACATTGAAAAGGCGACAGCTCTTGCTCGTGCAATGGTTACTCAATACGGAATGACCGAAGCAATTGGTGCAATCAAGTTGGGTGCTGATTCATCACAACCATTTATGGGTCGCGACTTTGGTCATCAACGCGATTACTCAGAAAACATTGCTTCAGTTGTTGATGCGGAAATCCGTAAACTCATTGAGAATGCGCACCAAGAAGCCTACGAATTACTGGTTGAAAACCGCGTAACACTTGATGCAATGGTCTTGGCTCTTCTAGAAAAAGAAACCTTAGACAAAGAAGAGATTGCAAAGATTTTTAAGAAGATTAAGAAGCGCCAAGCACGTCCAGCATGGACTGGATCTTCAGCGCGCATTCCTTCACAGGTTCCACCCGTAGATGTTCCTGCAAGAATTGAAAGCACACCGGAAGAAGCAAAGAAGCGCACAACACGTACTAAGAAAAGTGACGAATGAGCGGAATAAGCCCGGCGTCAATGGGCCCACACGATGGTCGCGCACTTCATGAATACGACCACGAACGTGCCGAGCGCGCAGTAAAAGAGTTATTGCTTGCACTCGGTGAAGATCCAGAGCGCGAAGGTTTAAAAGATACGCCTGCGCGAGTTGCACGTGCGTTTAAAGAAAACTTTGCTGGTTTGTGGCAATCACCGCAAGATGTACTGACAACAACTTTTGATATCGGTCACGAAGAACTTGTAATCATTCGAGATATCGAAGTATTTTCACATTGCGAACACCACTTGACTCCTTTCCACGGTGTTGCACACGTTGGATACATTCCAAGCGGAAAAATCACAGGTCTATCTAAAGTTGCACGTCTTGTTGATTTATTTGCACGTCGCCCACAAGTACAAGAGCGCCTTACATCTCAGATCGCGGATGCAATGGTTGAAATCTTGGATGCAGCAGGTGTGATTGTGATTATTGATTGCGAACACTTGTGCATGTCTATGCGTGGCGTTAGAAAATCAGAAGCACGCACTGTCACAAGTGCTGTGCGCGGAATCTTGCGTGATGCAGCAACTCGCGCCGAAGCAATTAGCTTAATTACAAATCGGTAAATCCCATGTTGGTCATGGGGATTTTAAATCTCACACCTGATTCATTCGCCGATGGTGGGCGCCACAACTCTTTTGATGCTGGCGTTGCACGTGGTCTTGAAATGATTGCTGAAGGTGTGGACATCATTGATATTGGTGGCGAATCAACTAGACCAGGCGCTGATCGCGTAAGCGCAGAAGAAGAACAAGCACGCGTATTGCCTGTGATTGCCGAGCTTTCAAAACACGGAGTAAAAATCAGCATCGACACAATGCGCGCAGATACTGCAGAAAAAGCGGTGCAAGCAGGTGCTGCAATCATCAATGATGTCAGCGGTGGTTTATCTGATCCTGCAATGTTTGCAACGGTCAAAAAGTTAGGCGTTCCATACATTCTTATGCATTGGCGCGGTCAATCTAAAGAGATGAATTCACGCGCGATTTATAAAGATGTTGTTAACGATGTGATTTCAGAGATTAACTCGCAGATAGAAGCGGCCCTTGATGCCGGTATCAACAAATCACAAATCATTATTGATCCAGGCTTGGGCTTTGCAAAAGATGCTGAGCACAACTGGGAGATACTTAGAAACCTCAAGCAATTTACTTCCATGGGCTATCCCGTGTTAATTGGTGCATCTCGTAAACGCTTCTTAGGTGGAGACAATCCCGATGAACGCGAAGCGGCAACAATTGAGTTAACAAAAACTCTTGTACCGCAAGGTATCTGGGGCGTTAGAGTTCATAGTGTGAAACCACACGTTGATGTGATTGCAGGTGCCAAGTGAATGATTTGATCACAATCACCGGTATCAAAGCTTTTGGCTACCACGGTGTTTTCGAACATGAAGCAGTTAACGGCCAAGATTTCTTTGTTGACGTCGAATTACGAGTTAATTTAGATAAAGCAAGTGCGAGTGATGATTTAAAAGACACTGTTGATTATGGATCCATTACGGATGCGGTTGTCGCTGAAATTACGGGCGAGCGAGTTCAGTTAATCGAACGCCTTGCCGGTCGCATCGCAGATCGAGTGCTTAATGAAGATGCAAGAATCAAGAGCGTTGCAATTACAGTTCATAAGCCAAGTGCACCAGTTAGTGCACCTGTCACAGACATAACCGTCAGGATTGATCGCACCCGATGAGAGCAGTTGTTGCACTCGGCGCAAATCTTGATGAACCACGCAAAGCAATTGAATTAGCAATTGAATTACTTAAGCAATCAACTGATGTGATTGCGATTTCATCGATGTATGAAACAGCGCCCGTCGGCGGCCCAGAACAAGATAATTACATCAACGCAGTCGTCACGCTCGAAAGTGAATTACCAGCGGCAGATTTATTGGCGCTATTGCACGGCATAGAAAAGAGCATGGGTCGCGTACGCGATGAACGTTGGGGTCCACGCGTTATCGACCTTGATTTAATTCAGTACGGAACTCTTTTGTCTAAAAGTGAAGAGTTAACGTTGCCCCATCCACGTGCACATGAACGCCGCTTTGTTCTAGAACCGTGGCACGAAATTGATGCTGACGCGATATTGCTTACACACGGGCGAATCGACCAACTTTTGGAGCAATTGCCACCATCGCTTTAGAATTAATCCATCATCGCCCGGTACCTGAAAGGACTGGAGCCACAAGATGAAGATCGCAGTTAACGCTAACGAGATAGCTGTCGATGGCGCATGCGCATTTGTTCCGACAATGGGCGCTCTGCATGAGGGTCACGCATCACTGATTAAAAAAGCTCGCACATTGAGCGAGACTGTTGTTGTCAGTATTTTCATTAACCCACTTCAATTCGAGAACAAAGATGATTTAGCAAAGTATCCGCGCACTCCAGAATTTGATATCGAACTAGCAGCACAATCAGGGGCGACACATTTGTGGCTGCCAACAGTTGAAGAGATTTATCCAGGCGAAGTTCAGAAAGTTTCTGCTGGAGCACTAGGTGATGTTTACGAAGGTATAAAGCGCCCCGGACATTTTGATGGAGTGCTCACAGTTGTTAATCGCTTATTCGAACTAGTAAAACCAAAGTGGGCAGTATTTGGCGAGAAAGACTTTCAACAACTAACACTGATCAAGTCAATGAAATCTAATGTTGAAATCATTGGCGCACCAACGATTCGAAACTCAGATGGTTTGGCTCTATCTTCGAGAAATGTTCGGCTTTCGGATTCAAACGCTGCGTTGGTTATCTATCGCGCGTTAAAAGCTGCGACGAATGAAAAGAGTGTTGATGCCGCTCGCAAAGTGATGCAAGAAGTTTTAGCTAGCGAAAAAGCCTTCACTCTGGATTATGCCGAAATCATTAATGAATCAAACTTTGAAATAGCGTCAGAGAGCGATGAAAGTAAGCGTGCGATTATCGCCGGTTGGGTAAATGGCATCAGATTGATTGACAATATGCCAATGAACGGCGGCGCCCAATGAAGTTATTAGCTCCCACTGCTGGGTGGACTTCGCGCGCCGATGTAATCGTTGTTGGTTCTGGAATTGCAGGTTTAACAACTGCGCTTCAAGTGCGAACATTTGGTTTATCTGTTCTGCTCGTAACAAAAGCGCGTGTTGATGAAGGTTCAACAAAGTGGGCACAAGGTGGCATTGCAGCAGCACTCGGTCCTGGTGATTCACCCGATCAACATGAAAAAGACACACTCGATGCGGGCGCAGGCTTGTGTGATGTTGCTGCTGTAAAAGTTTTAGTGAGTGAAGGACCTGATGCGGTTCGCAGATTAATAGAACGCGGTGCATCTTTTGATTTAGAAGAAAGTGGCGAGATTGCACTGACTCGCGAAGGTGGTCATCATCGCAATCGAATTTTGCATGCAGGCGGAGATGCAACAGGTGCCGAAGTTTCACGTGCACTATTGGCAGCAGTGCATAACGATCCGCAGATCGAAGTTCTAGAACATGCATTGGTGTTGGACGCGTTAAAGAATTCTGATGGCGTTGTATGCGGTGTGACTCTGCACGTTATTGGCGCAGGATCCCGAGATGGTGTGGGACGAGCAATTGGTCGAGCTGTTGTGCTTGCAACTGGTGGACTAGGACAAGTATTTGCACAAACAACCAACCCATCTGTATCAACTGGAGATGGAGTAGCACTTGCACTTCGCGCAGGAGCAAAGGTTTCTGATGTGGAGTTTATTCAGTTTCATCCAACTGTTTTGTGGCTCGGCGATAACACAGAAGGACAACAACCATTAATCAGTGAAGCTGTTCGTGGCGAAGGTGCGTATTTGCTCAACGATGCCGGCGAAAGATTTATGCAAGGTCAACATGAGATGGCAGAACTTGCGCCACGCGATGTTGTTGCAATTGCAATCATGCGCGAAATGAATCGCACTGGTGCACACCATGTTTGGCTAGATGTTCGCCACTTAAGTGGATTCAAAGAGAGATTCCCAACTATTTATGCGTCCTGTATCGCGCATGGAATTGATCCAACGAGTGCGTTGATTCCTGTTGCACCTGCATCACATTACGCATCTGGTGGCGTGCGAGTTGATTTAGATGGTCGAACAAGTGTTAAGGGTTTGTATGCATGCGGTGAAACTGCTTGCTCTGGTGTTCATGGGGCCAATCGTCTGGCCTCTAATTCATTGCTCGAAGGACTCGTCTTTAGTGCGCGCATTGCAGCCGATATCAGCAATAACTTGCCTGAGTTCTCAGAACCTGTTGCTAATGATTCGGCCGAGTTCTTACTTGATCCAAGTGTTCGCAAAACACTGCAAGAGAGCATGAGTCGCGGCGCGGGTGTATTGCGTTCAGCGGATTCATTAATTGCTACATCAAATGATTTATCCCGTATTGAAAGTCGCACAAGCACCGTTGCATGCGTTGAAGCATGGGAGACAACAAATCTATTTCAACTAGCAAATACAATTTTGCGTGCGGCGTTAATTCGCCAAGAGACTCGTGGTTCGCACTGGCGTGAAGATTTTCCACATCAGAGCAACGATTGGCATAAAAGAATTGTTCAACAGATGGATAAAAGTGGACAATGGCGCACTGAATATCAGGAGGTGAACAACGCATGATCGATCGCGAATTAATTAAGCGAGCTATCGCTGAAGATTTAGATGGCGGCGTTGATGTTACTTCTGTGGCGACTCTGCCAGCCGATGCGACAGTAAGTGCACAATTTGTTGCACGTAAAGATGGCGTTATTGCAGGTATTGATATGGCCATTGCAACCCTTGCCGAAGTCGGCGTCACTGGCGCAACTGCTTTAGTAAAAGATGGCGATCGAGTAAAGGCTGGCACCGTGCTGATTAATGTCTCCGGAAACGCTCGCGGGATTTTGCTTGCAGAACGCACAGCACTTAACTTTTTAGGTCACTTAAGTGCAATAGCAACCCTTACATCACAGTGGGTGCAAGCAGTATCTGGTACAAAAACCAAAGTCAGAGATACTCGCAAAACAACACCCGGTATGCGCGCACTAGAAAAATACGCAGTGCGCATGGGCGGGGGCACTAATCATCGAATGTCACTCAGTGATGCAGCGCTCATCAAAGATAATCACATCGCTGCAGCTGGTGGAGTTGTCCCTGCATTCTCGCTTGTTCGCGAGAAGTATCCATCGGTTGATATAGAGATTGAAGTAGATGATTTGCAGCAATTACGTGAAGTACTCCCACTAAAGCCCGGTCTAGTTTTATTGGACAACATGAGCCCAGCACAGTGCGCAGAAGCAGTGGCACTTGTCGCAGGATCTACAAAACTAGAAGCATCGGGTGGAATCACAATTGAAAATGCACGTGCTTATGCCGAGGCAGGAGTTGATTTCATCGCTGTCGGAGCGCTAACACATTCAGCACCTAATTTTGATATCGGACTTGATATGAGAGTGGAGTAAATAATGTTGCTCACAGTAGATGTTGGTAACACCAACACAGTTCTGGGAATCTTTAAAGGTGAAGAGTTGGTGCGTTCTTGGCGCGTTAAGACAGATCCACGTAGCACAGCTGATGAGTTGTGGCTCCAATACGGCGCACTCGTTCGCGATTACAAAATCTCTGCCTTAGCCATCTGTTCTACAGTTCCAGCAACACTGCGCGAATTGCGAACAATGATTGCTGATTATTTTGCAGATATTCAAGTAACAATTGTTGAACCAGGAACAAAAACAGGTGTTCCACTTTTGGTTGATAATCCAAAGGAAATTGGCGCAGACAGAATTGTAAATACCCTTGCTGCCCATACTTTGTATGGCGGACCTGCAATTGTTGTGGACTTTGGAACATCAACAAATCTCGATGTTGTCTCTCCAAAAGGTGAATTCCTTGGTGGGGCACTTGCTCCAGGTATTGAAATTTCAGTTGATGCCTTAGCAGCGCGCGCTGCACAACTGCGCAAAGTCGAACTCGTGCGACCAAAGAATGTCATCGGAAAAAACACAGTAGAAGCTCTGCAATCTGGAACTATCTTTGGTTTTGCCGGACAAGTAGATGGATTGGTTGACCGAATTACTGCTGAATTGTTAGACCAATTTGGTACACGCCCAACTGTTATTGCAACTGGTGGACTTGCCCCACTAATAATTGGCGTCAGCGAAACAATTGATCACCACGAGCCTGATTTAACGTTGATTGGGCTGCGCCTGATACACGAGAGAAACTCGTAACTCGGTAGGATTACAAACCTATGAGCATCGAGGACGATCTACCCGAACAACTGCGCATTCGCCGCGAGAAGCGTGCGAGCCTTATCGAGCGTGGAATCGAGCCATATCCAGTATCTGTGCCTCGCACAAAAACACTTGCAGAAGTTCGCGCGCAATACGCAGACATTGCAACAGATAGCGCAACAGGTGATGTCCATAGCGTTAGCGGACGAATTATTTTCAAACGCGATACAGGAAAACTCTGTTTTGCAACACTTCGCGAAGGCGATGGCACCGAATTACAGGCGATGATTTCACTCGACAAAGTTGGCGAAGAATCACTTGAATCGTGGAAGAGCGATGTTGATCTCGGTGACTTTGTTAGCGTTACTGGCGAAATCATCTCTTCAAAGCGCGGCGAATTATCTGTCTTAGCGAATACATGGCAGATGGCTTCAAAGTCACTTCGTCCACTGCCAAATGAACACAAGCCGATGTCAGAAGAGACTCGCGTTCGCATGCGTTATGTAGATTTAATTGTTCGCCCAGAAGCGCGTGAATATGCACGACTTCGCCCAACAGTGATGCGATCACTGCGCGAAACTTTTCATAACGAGAGCTTCGTAGAAGTTGAAACACCAATGCTTCAAGTAATGCATGGCGGAGCAGCGGCTCGACCATTTATTTCGCACTCGAATGCGTATGACATGGAACTCTTCTTGCGCATCGCACCCGAGCTCTTCCTTAAGCGCTGTGTTGTTGGCGGCATCGAACGCGTATTTGAAATCAACCGAAACTTTAGAAATGAAGGCGCTGACTCTTCACATTCACCAGAGTTTGCAATGATCGAGAGCTATCAGGCATACGGTGATTGGCGTTCAATTGCAGAAATCACTCGCAAACTTGTTCAGAACGCAGCAATGGCTATTTCTGGTTCACACGTTGTTACACACCACGATGGTCGCAAAGCGGATCTCGGTGGAACATGGAAAGAGATTTCACTCTATGACGCAATCTCAGAAGGTGTTGGCGAAAAAGTTACTGCCTTAACTTCAATTGATGATTTAAAGCGTATAGCAACGAAATTAGGCATAAAGATTGACCCTAAGTGGATTGCAGGAAAGCTTGCAGAAGAAATCTTTGAGCACGTGGCAAAAGATCAATTGATTGCACCAACTTTTGTCATGGGTTTCCCAGTTGATACATCACCACTGGTTCGTGCACATCGCGATATTCCTGGTGTTGCAGAAAAGTGGGACCTCTACATTGATGGATTTGAATTAGCAACAGGGTATTCAGAGTTAATTGACCCAGTTGTACAACGTGATCGTTTAGTCGAGCAAGCAAAGTTAGGCGCTAAAGGCGATCTTGAAGCGATGCAAGTAGATGAAGATTTCTTGCGTGCAATGGAGTTTGCAATGCCACCAACTGGTGGAATGGGAATGGGTGTTGATCGTTTATTGATGGCGCTAACGGGACTTGGAATTCGCGAAACAATTCTCTTCCCATTGGTAAAGCCAGAAGCCGAGTAATCACAGATGGAAATTCGCTCAGCTAAAACTTCTGACATCAAAGGGATTCGCGCACTCATTGATACATACGCAATTGGTGGCCGCTTGCTCACCAAAGAGACAGTTACTTTGTATGAAAGCGTTCAAGAATTTACTGTTGCAATTGAAAATAACGAAGTTGTTGGTTGTGGAGCTCTTCACGTTTTATGGGAAGACCTTGCAGAAGTTCGTACAGTTGCAGTTGTTGAAAGATTGCGTGGTACAGGTGTTGGTCATCAAATCATGCAAGCAATCGAAGATCGCGCACGCAGCGTTGGCGTGAAAAGAATTTTCTGTCTTACATTTGAAACAGAATTCTTTGGTCGACATGGCTTTGAAGAAATTCAAGGAACTCCAGTTGATGCCGATGTGTATGCCGAGCTTCTTCGTTCATACGATGCCGGTATCGCCGAATTCCTAGACCTCGAGAGTGTGAAACCAAATACCTTGGGCAACACTCGAATGCTCAAAAAACTCTAAATCTGCGGGTAAATCGGGCATAAATACGCCATATATGGGGTTGAAACCTATGTAGATCTCGCATCGCGAGCCATGCCCCCTTCGGGCTAGGCTTATCACCAGTAGAAGTAAGCACAAAGGAGTCCGCACAATGTTTGAGCGCTTTACCGATCGAGCCCGTCGCGTTGTTGTCTTGGCGCAAGAAGAAGCTCGCATGCTCAATCACAATTACATTGGCACAGAGCACATCCTCCTTGGACTTATTCACGAAGGTGAAGGCGTCGCTGCAAAAGCACTCGAGTCACTTGGTATTTCACTTGAAGGCGTACGCGCACAAGTTGAAGAAATTATTGGTCAAGGTCAACAAGCACCAAGTGGCCACATTCCATTTACTCCACGCGCAAAGAAAGTTCT
>CAZNWM010000020.1:12249-19071 GCA_964576975.1 uncultured Candidatus Planktophila sp. | reverse complement strand
CCAGTATTCGGTGAAGAATCTGGAGCGCCTGCAATGCCGGACTGGGTGAAGTAAGGTTCGACTACGGGGCTATGGCGCAGCTGGTAGCGCACCTGCATGGCATGCAGGGGGTCAGGGGTTCAAATCCCCTTAGCTCCACATGAGTAATGTTCCATTAATTCCACGACGTTGGAACGATGTTGATATTTCTGGCATTGAAGGAAAGAAATACTTCATCACCGGCGGAACAAGTGGACTTGGTAAAGAGAGTGCAGCGGCGCTCATTCGTCGCGGTGCACACGTAACAATTACTGCGCGCACACCTGAAAAAGGTGCAGCGATAGTGGCCGAACTCGGTGGCAAGAACATTAAGTATGCGCTCTTGGATTTAACTGACTTGGCATCAGTTAAGGCGTGTGCTGCAACTGTCACAGAAAACATCGATGTTTTGATTTTAAATGCTGGCGTTATGGCAACTCCGTTTTTGTTGACGAAAGATAAGTTTGAATTACAGATGGGAACAAATCACCTAGGTCACTTCGCACTTGCTGGCTTATTGCGTGACCGAGTTATTTCTCGCATCGTCAGTGTTGCAAGCCAAGCTCATCGTCTGGGTAATTTTGGCAAGGGCACAAAAGAAGAGATCCGTGCAAAGTGTTTAGGCCAAGGCGAATACAAGCCGTGGGGTGCATACGGAGCAACCAAGCTAGCCAACCTTTTGTTTACACATGAATTACAACGTTTAAGTATTAAAAATAATTGGGGAATTGATGCGATGGCTGCGCACCCTGGTTGGTCAAATACAAATTTACAAAACGTTAGCCCACAAATGCGTGAGGCAAATGCAGAAGCTCGCATTACAAGTGCGATGAATGATTTATTTGCACAGAGCGCACATCGCGGGGCGCTGCCAGTACTTGCAGCAGCAACATATTCACCACTGTTGGGTGGTTCATATATTGGACCAGATGGTTTTATGGAGATGCGCGGATTTCCAAAGTTGACCCGTGGTTCATCCCTGTCATACGACCAAGAATTAGCAAGAAATTTATGGAGTATCAGCGAGGAATTAACTGGCATTACTTGGGCATAAAGCCCGATAAACTCGTCCAATGAGCACAGAGGCTAATGATCGCGAACACGCGGCGTATGACTTTGCCCATGTGCAAGAAAAATGGTTGCCAGTTTGGGATCGCATAGAACCATTTAAATCCGGTCGCCCGGATGACAAGCGTCCAAAGAAATATGTACTGGATATGTTTCCGTATCCATCTGGTGATTTACATATGGGTCACGCAGAGGCATACGCACTTGGTGATGTGATTTCTCGTTACTGGGTTCAAAAAGGTTTTAATGTCTTGCACCCAATTGGTTGGGATGCATTTGGTTTGCCAGCAGAAAACGCGGCTATCAAGCGCAATGAAGATCCACGCATTTGGACGTATGAAAACATTGCTACACAAAAAGCGTCAATGCGTCGCTTTGCGTGTTCATTCGATTGGGATCGAGTTTTCAATACATGCGACCCTGAGTATTACCGCTGGAACCAATGGTTGTTCTTACAACTTTATAAGCGCGGTCTTGCATACAGAAAAGATTCAGCCGTTAATTGGTGCCCAGGTTGCCAGACGGTTTTAGCAAATGAGCAAGTAGTCGCAGGGCTATGCGAGCGTTGTGATTCAGCCGTCACAAAGAAAAAACTTAACCAGTGGTATTTCAAGATTACGGATTATGCCGATCGCTTGCTAGATGACATGGCGCAACTTGAAGGTAAGTGGCCTGAAAAAGTCTTAATGATGCAGCGCAATTGGATTGGTCGCTCAATGGGCGCCAACGTTAAGTTTGCAATCGAAGGATTGCCAGAACCCGTAACTATTTACACCACTCGTCCAGATACTTTGTACGGCGCGACGTTCTTTGTTGTCGCAGCAGATAGCGAACTCGCAGCAAAGCTTGCAGCAGGTACAGAAGTTGAAAAAGAGTTTAATGAATACCTAGAAAAGATTAAGGCCGCGTCCGATATCGATCGTCTTGCAACCGATCGACCAAAGACCGGAGTCTTCTTAGGACGTTACGCAATTAATCCAGTAAATGGCGAAAAGTTGCCAATTTGGGCAAGTGATTATGTTTTAGCTGATTACGGAACTGGCGCAATCATGGCTGTTCCAGCACATGATCAACGCGACTTAGATTTTGCTCGCGCAATGAAATTGCCTGTGCGAGTCGTTGTAGAAACTGGCGAAGAAGATCCAAATGAAACTGGTGTTGCTACCGGTGGCGACGGAGTACTGGTTAACTCAGAAGGACTTAATGGCCTCAAAAAAGAAGAAGCAATCACAAAGATTATTGCCCAGCTTGAAAAAGATGGTCTCGGCAAGGCATCACGTAATTACCGATTGCGCGACTGGCTTGTTTCTCGTCAACGTTATTGGGGTACACCGATTCCGATCGTTCACTGCGAAAAGTGCGGCGAAGTACCAGTTGAAGAAAAAGATTTACCGCTGCAACTTCCACTTGCAGAAGGATTGGATTTAAAGCCAAAGGGAACATCGCCACTTGGTGCTGCAACAGATTGGGTCAACGTTGCTTGTCCAAAGTGTTCAGGACCAGCAAAGCGCGATACAGACACGATGGATACTTTCGTAGATTCATCCTGGTATTTCTTGCGTTATCCAAGTTCCACAAATCACGACGAACCATTTTCTCGCAAAGATATTGATACATGGCTGCCAGTTGATCAATATGTGGGCGGTGTAACCCACGCAATCCTGCACTTGTTGTACTCACGTTTTTTCACCAAAGTGCTCAATGACATGGGCATGTTAGATTTCAATGAACCATTTACTCGCTTGCTCAACCAAGGAATGGTTTTAATGGATGGTTCTGCAATGAGCAAGAGCCGCGGAAATCTTGTTCGTTTATCTGACGAACTTGCACACCACGGTGTTGATGCAATTCGTTTATCAATGGTTTTCTCTGGTCCGCCAGAAGATGATGTGGATTGGGCAGATGTTTCACCATCAGGTTCAGTAAAGTTTTTATCTCGTGCATGGCGCTTATCTGGAGATGTCTCAAGTGCACCTGGTGTGGACTTCAAGAGTGGTGATATTTCACTTCGCAAAGCAACACATAAAGCTTTGCATGACGCATCCTTTGCAGTTGAATCATTTAGATTTAACGTAGCAGTTGCACGTGTAATGGAACTCGTAAATGCAACACGTAAAGCAATTGATAGTGGATGTGGCGCGGCAGATCCTGCAGTGCGTGAAGCAACGCAGGCAATTGCAATCATGCTTTCACTGGTTGCACCTTTTACTGCCGAAGAAATGTGGGAACGTTTAGGTCATGCACCAGCAGTTGCACTTGCTGGGTGGCCAGAAGTTGATCCAACACTTTTAGTGGCGGATGCAGTTGAAGCCGTGATTCAAATCAACGGCAAAATAAAAGAGCGCATTGAGGTCTCACCGACTATTACTGATGCAGAAATCGAAGCGTTGGCCCTTGCGCACCCAACGATTGTTGCCGAACTTGCGGGCAGCACGCCTAAAAAGGTTATTGCGCGTGCGCCAAAATTAGTTAATATCGTCGCTTAAGCAACGCACCTGCGTTCCATATTGTGAGAGGTAATCCGATGAAAAATATTTTAGATGCAATCGGAAACACACCTCTTATTAACATCGAAGGTATCTGGGTAAAGATGGAGTACTTAAATCCATCGGGTTCAATTAAGGCGCGCATTGCAAAGTACATAGTTGAAAAAGCTGAAGCAGATGGTTTGTTAAAACCAGGCGACACAATTGTTGAAGCAAGCTCAGGAAATACAGGAAATGCAATGAGCATGGTTGCAGCAGTTAAGGGTTACAAGATGCTCGTGCTCATGCCTGATGGAATGAGTCCAGAGCGCACCGCTATCTCGCAAGCATTTGGCGCAGAAGTTAAGAAAATGGGCGACTTCCACGTCAATGCTGCACTGGCAGAAGCAAAGCGCCTCGGAGATTTACCTGGATATTTCTCACCACAACAATTTGATAATGATCAAAACGTTGATGAAAACCGCGAATGGCTAGGGCAAGAAATTCTTAAGCAACTTCCTGGCAAACCAGATTTAGTCGTTAGTGGAGTTGGTACGGGTGGAACAGTTATTGGTGTTGGTCAAGCATTTAAGGCAGTCAATCCAGATTGCAAAGTAATCGCACTCGAGCCCTCTGAATCATGCACAATATTGTGTGGTGAAATTGATAAACACCTTATCGAAGGTATTGCTGATGGATTTATTCCAGGAATTATCGAAAACCACCGAGACGAAATAGATGGCGTTGTTGATGTTCACTCACACGAAGCAATCGAAGAGATGCGCAGAATCGCACGAGTTCACGGAATCTTTGTTGGACCTTCATCTGGCGCTCACTTAATCGCTGCTAAGCGCCTGAAGGAGCAGTACAAAGTCGAAAACGTCGTGACTTTCTTCTGCGATGAGGGCGAAAAGTACATCAACGATTATTGGATCAAAAAGTAAGTTATCAACACCCTTGCGTTTTTTGTAAGTAGGCGTCTGGCGAAGTCAAAATACTTCGCTCATGGATCAATTACAACAAAATTTGAAAGAGAATTGGGATCGTTTTTCACAGTGGTGGATTGATTTACATTTCACAACCACGCAACGTCGCACACTAGGGGCAGTCGCAAGTGTGCTTATTGCACTCTCGTTATTCGTAGTCTTTAGCGGCAAATCCGAAGTTATAGTCGCAGAACCAATTGCACCGACGCAGATGATTGCGCCAGCTCTGATTATTGATGTCACGGGCGAAGTCGTTTCACCGGGCGTATATGAATTACCTGCGGGCTCTCGGGTCATTGATGCAATAAGAGCAGCAGGGGGAGCCAAAGCAAAAGCTGCGCTATCTGAACTTAACCTTGCGCGCATAATCAAAGATGGTGAACAGATTTATGTTGACCCAATTTATACAGCCGGATCACGTTCACGTGTTGGCTCAAAAGCCACAGCTCCCCGCGGACCAATAAACATAAACCGTGCAAGTGCTTCAGATTTAGATTCTTTAGATGGAATCGGTCCAGTTATCGCAAAACGAATAATTGCTTACAGAACAACTAACGGACCATTTAGTGCACCTGAAGATTTACTTAAAGTATCTGGCATAGGGGATGCGAAATTCGCGCAGTTCAAAGAGAAAATCCGCGTTTAGTTGATTTCAGGGCAATTGCTCTGGGATCAGCAATTTGGATTGGCGCACTAACTCAGAGCGCATTAGCACCGTGGAGAGTTTCACTCGTAGCCCTTGCAATCTTCTTTATCTCACTTGCCGGTAAAAAAGTTCGAGTACTCATATTCATAGCAGCTCTATTACTTGGTTCAACGGTTATGTCGCTTCGCCAAGCATCCCTTGCAAACAATGCAATTCGCACGTACTTAAATCAACCGATAGATATCACCGCACAGGTTGCAACAGATCCTGTACTCAGCGCACCGAAAGTCAGTGGTTCGTATTTTGCGGTGCGTAACTACACATTCATGGCACGAGCACAATTTGTAAGCGCCGACGGTAAAAATTTTGAATTACGTGTTCCAATTCGAATAGTTACGCCAACTCGCACGGTCGCGGATTTATTGCCAGGACAAAAGATTCACTTTCGCGGCACAGCCATATTAAGTAAAGAAGCGCGAGTTGCAGCCCTAGTTTTCGTAAAAGGAGATATTGAAATACGCACCGAAGCATCAAGGTGGGCAAAGAGTTTGGCTTCGATTCGAAATGGATTGCGCATCAACAGTGGGTCGGGGGATGCGGGCGCTCTTATTCCAGGAATGGTGCTCGGAGATACTTCCAAACAAAGCCCAACATTTAAAGCTGACATGAAGCGCTCAGGTTTGACTCACTTGGTTGCTGTCAGCGGTGCCAACTTCGCAATAGTTTCTGCATTCGTTTTGTGGGCGATGCAATTCTTTATTCGTTCAATTAGATGGCGTTTAAGTGCGACGGCGATTTTTCTTGCATCCTTTATTGCACTCGTTCGACCATCACCATCTGTATTGCGTGCTGCGGCAATGGCTGCTGTGTTATTAGTTGCAAAAGGTTCTCGTAGACCAAGTGATTCTTTGCCAGCACTCGGCTTTGCAATCGCTGCCGTTGTTATTGGTGATCCTTGGCAAGCGCGAGATGCAGGATTCGCACTCTCTGTTTTGGCAACAGCTGGCTTGTTGCTCTTTGCACCGCGCATCATCTCTTGGCTCTCAAATTACTTGCCAAAGTTAATTAGTGAAGCACTTGCTCCTCCAATTGCGGCAACTATTTTTTGCTCACCAGTACTAATCGCAATCGCTGGGTACTTAGCGCCCATGAGTGTTATTGCTAATTTACTTGCAGCCCCTGCTGTTGCCCCCATCACGATTATTGGTTTTATCTCAGCACTGATATCTCCCTTTGCACCATTGGTGACTCGCACCTTGATCTTTGTTATTCACTTTCCTGCAGCATTTATTACCTGGATTGCACATTGGGCTGCTCAATTTCCAGTGCTGCAGATGAGCAGTGCTGTTTTGATTGGCTTGCTGGTCTCGCTCTGGTTTGCACGAACGTTATTGATGGCACATTGGAAGAAGTACGTAGCAATTGCCATGTGTCTACTTCTCTTTATTACGTGGGTAGGTCGGTGGCCCGGCGGGCAATGGAGCGTTGCTAATTGCGATATCGGACAAGGTGATTCATCTGTAATTAACTTAGGAAATCACAGAGCAATCGTTTTAGATGTTGGGCCAGATGCAGCCCTTGAAGATGCGTGCCTTAAAGCACTCGGGATACGTGAGATACCTTTATTGATTCTCTCCCA
>CAZNWM010000020.1:0-12149 GCA_964576975.1 uncultured Candidatus Planktophila sp. | reverse complement strand
GCAGCCATGATTTCATCACCAGATTTTTCACTCTTTGCTGCTGGAGATTTGGAGCCACCAGTACAAGAAATCTTGCGAGCAGATGTCACACACGTTGATATTTATAAAGTCTGTCACCATGGTTCGAAGTATCAAGATCCAGAATTTATGTCGCTTTTATCCCCAGCGATAGCGATGATTAGTGTTGGAGCAGGAAATACATACGGACACCCTGCTCCACAAACAGTGGCTGCTCTGACTAGACTCGGCGCCAGGGTTGTACGAACAGATACAGATGGCGCGATTGCAATTGCTGCAAAAGAGCATCGATTATCAATAAAGTTAGCGCAATCAGGAATACATATTTTTCGATTGGGATAGGAGCAGTGATGGATAGTCTGTATCTCATCCTTGGCTCCGAAGGCGCACTCGCTGACTCCGCACTACTTAAACTAACAACACAACTCAAAGAGGAAAACGCTGAGATCACAACTCTCTTCGCATCCGAAGTAATTGTTGGAGATATCGCAGATGCTCTGGCCCCTTCATTATTCTCAGAGCGCAGGGCCCTTGTTATTAAAGAGCTGCAGGATTTAGCCGAAGAGTCTCGAGATGAGATCACGCGCTACTTAGATAATGTGGATGCAACCACCACGGTTATTTTTATGCACAAGGGTGGCGTGAAAGGCAAAGCGCTATTGGATGCAATCAAAAAAGCCAAAGCCACAATCATTGCCTGTGAGCCACTTAAGAAAGAGAGCGAAAAACAAGAGTTTGTCCGCAATCTGTTTTTAGATTTAGGACGTAAGGCCTCTCCTGCTGCTGTTACTGCTTTAGTTAATGCAGTGGGTGGCGACTTACGCGAACTTAGTGCTGCATGTTCGCAGATTGTCTCCGATGCTCCTGCTGGAACAATTGACGAAGCACACGTTGAAAAGTTTCACCAAGGACGTATTGAAACTACTGGGTTTGATGTTGCAGACATCGCACTCGAAGGAAATCTTGCACAAGCGTTGATTACTCTGCGCGGTGCAATTGCAACTGGTACAGATCCAGTCATGATTACCAGTGCACTTGCTTCGGCAATTCGTGGGTTAGCAAAAGTTTCCGGAGCAAATAGAAATGTGAAATCTTTTGAACTCGCAGGCACACTTGCTATGGCTCCATGGCAAATAGATAAAGCACGCCGCCAACTTGCGGGGTGGACTCCTAAGGGATTAACCGCAGCAGTTGCAGCGGTGGCGCAGGCCGATGCCGATGTGAAAGGGGCTGCGAGTGACCCGATTTACGCACTCGAAAAGGCGATTTCAGAGATAGCTTTGGCTCGAAATGGGCGCCCGATCTCAGTTTGAGCGTAAGGGGCACGCGCTGGTAGCCTACGCATCTATTAATAACCCTTATTAATTCGCACTACAAAAGAGAAGTGAGTTTTTCACGTGGCAAATATCAAGTCGCAGATTAAGCGAATCAAGACCAATGAGAAGGCACGCCTTCGCAATAAGGCTGTTAGCTCATCAATCAAGACCGCTGTTCGTAAATTCCGCGATGCAGTAACCACTGGTGACAAGGCTGTAATTACTTCAGAACTTCGTAGTGCATCAAAGGCACTAGATGTCGCAGTTGCTAAGGGAGTTCTTCATAAGAACACAGCTGCTAACAAGAAGTCTTCAATGGCGAGTGCGGCTAATAAAGCCGGCGTTCGTTAATTCTCACCTTCACCAATTAACTGCGAGGCTAATTTAGATGCCTGCGATATCCCTAGATAAAGCCCCGCAACCTGCTGCTACAAAGCCGGAGCAGATTCGTAATTTTTGCATCATCGCCCACATCGATCACGGTAAATCGACACTCGCCGATCGCATGCTCGGAATCACAGAAGTTGTAGAAGCTCGCAATATGCGCGCGCAATATCTAGATCGCATGGATATCGAACGCGAACGCGGAATCACAATTAAATCTCAAGCAGTTCGCCTTCCTTGGCGTAGCGCAATCGATGGGCAGGAATACATCCTGAACATGATTGATACACCGGGTCACGTTGACTTTACGTACGAAGTATCGCGCTCGCTGGCTGCATGTGAAGGCGCTGTGTTGCTAGTTGATTGCGCACAAGGCATCGAAGCGCAAACTCTTGCCAACCTTTATTTGGCGATGGAGAACAATCTCACGATTATTCCTGTGCTTAACAAGATTGATTTGCCTAATGCACAACCAGAAAAGTTCGCCGCAGAACTTGCGAAACTTATTGGCTGTGAACCTGAAGATTGCTTGCGCGTATCGGGTAAAACTGGTGAGGGTGTTGCAGAGTTACTAGATCAAATCGTTGCTCAAATTCCTGCACCAGTGGGTGATGCAAATGCTCCAGCTCGTGCGCTTATTTTTGACTCGGTGTATGACTCATATCGTGGTGTTGTTACATACGTTCGAGTTGTCGATGGTCACTTATCTCCACGCGATCAAATTCAAATGTTTTCAACAGGTGTACGTCACGAAATGCTCGAAGTCGGAGTTATCTCACCTGAACCATTGCCAAGTAAAGGTCTTGGGGTTGGCGAAGTAGGTTATTTAATTACTGGCGTAAAGGATGTTCGCCAATCACGTGTGGGTGACACTGTTACGACATATAACAATCCAACTAAGTCACCACTATCCGGATATAAAGATCCAAAGCCAATGGTTTTCTCTGGTCTTTATCCTCTAGACGGCGCTGACTATCCTGCACTTCGCGAAGCGCTAGATAAGTTACAACTTAACGATGCCGCATTAGTTTATGAACCAGAATCATCTGCAGCCCTAGGCTTTGGTTTCCGCTGCGGCTTCTTAGGTTTGCTGCACATGGAAATCGTGCGCGAGCGTCTAGAGCGTGAATCAAAACTTAACTTGATTTCAACTGCTCCTAACGTTGTGTATCTAGTGACTTTAGATGATGGAAAAGAAGTACGAGTAACAAATCCATCTGAATTTCCTGATGGAAAAGTTGCAATAGTTCGCGAACCAATTGTTAAAGCAACGATTCTCGCGCCATCTGAATTCATCGGAACAATCATGGAACTCTGCCAAGAGCGTCGTGGTTTATTGCTGGGCATGGATTACTTGTCCGAAGATCGTGTTGAAATTCGTTACACGCTGCCTCTTGCGGAAATTGTCTTTGACTTCTTTGATCAACTCAAATCTCGCACACGCGGATATGCATCCCTTGATTACGAAGAAAAAGGCGATGAAGAAGGCAACCTCGTTAAGGTAGATATTTTGTTACAGGGCGAAGCAGTCGATGCCTTTAGCGCTGTTGTTCACCGCGATAAGGCTTATGCCTATGGTGTGATGATGACGAGTAAATTGCGCGAATTAATTCCACGCCAACAATTCGAAGTTCCTATTCAAGCTGCTATCGGTGCACGCATTATTGCTCGTGAAAACATTAGAGCTATTCGAAAAGATGTTCTTGCAAAGTGTTACGGCGGAGATATCTCACGTAAGCGCAAACTCCTTGAAAAGCAGAAAGAAGGAAAGAAGCGCATGAAGATGGTGGGACGTGTAGAAGTTCCACAAGAAGCATTCGTGGCAGCCCTTGCAACGGATGCGGATATCGAAAAGGTGAAAGCCGCGCGTAAATAAGTACGGACATGACTGACTTATCAATCTACGTTCATATCCCGTATTGCATCAAACGATGTGGGTATTGCGACTTCAACACATATACGCCCTCAGAGTTACAAGATGGTGCGACTTTAGATGTTGTTTCAGCTGATTACATAGATGCCGTTGTTCAAGAGTTAAAGAGTGCACCGAAAGATCCTGTGTCAACCATTTTCTTCGGTGGCGGGACTCCATCGTTATTGCCAGCAAGAGATTTAGGTCGAGTGATTGCTGCGATTCGTGAACACAATGGATTAAAAGATGGGGCCGAAGTTACTTTGGAAGCAAACCCAGACTCTGTTACTCCTGAAAAGCTAGCCGACTACATCAGTGTCGGATTTAATCGAATTTCATTTGGCGCACAGTCTTTTGTTCCACATGTGCTTGCGACTCTAGATCGCACACATAATCCAGATAATGTGAAGAAGGCTGTCGATGCAGCTCGTGCGGCAGGTTTCTCAAGTATCAGCGTTGATTTAATTTACGGAACCCCTGGTGAAACTCTCGATGATTGGCGAACTACTGTCGAAAGCGCGTTGGCTCTGGATATTGATCACATAAGTGCATATGCGTTGATTGTAGAAACTGGAACGAAGCTCGCTGCACAAATCAAACGTGGTGAAATTGCAATGCCTGATGATGATGTGATGGCAGATATGTATTTGCTCGTTGATTCTCTCTGTGAAACACAGGGCATGAGTTGGTACGAATTGAGTAATTGGTCAAAACCTGGACTCGAGTGCAAGCACAACGTTGCTTACTGGCATAACGCTAATTGGTGGGGACTTGGACCGGGTGCGCATTCACACATGAATGGAAAACGTTTTTGGAATGTTAAACACCCATCTGCTTACAAAACTCGAGTTTTTGCAGGTGACACTCCAATTCACGAGAGTGAAGTGTTAACCGCAGAACAAATTCAGGACGAAAAAATTATGTTATCTATTCGCATGCGAGATGGGATTTCATTTGATGAGCTTGCACCGCATCATCTTGAACGCTTAGCAATCTATAAAGAAAATGGCTATGTTTCTTTGAATGGCGATAGCGTGACATTGACCCCAGTTGGGCGTCTGATTGCTGATCGAATCGTGCGCGAATTAGTTATGTAGTACCTTTGTCCTATGGACATTTTAGTTATCGCGCTAGCAGTTGTTTTTGTTATTTCCGGTCTTTCAAAGGCAAGTGGAAATGCAAAGGGCCTTTCAGGCACACGTGATGTGAATGTTCCAGATTGGCTGGCTCGCCTTACAGGTCTTGTTGAAACAGCCGCAGCCCTTGGTTTACTTATTGGCTTGAGGTACGAATGGATGTTATTCGTTCCGCTGATGACATTGTGGGCGCTCATGGCTGGTGCAATTTATTTCCACTTCCGTGCCGACAAAGCAAAAACTTCATTTCCAGCATTTTTCTTGCTTACAGCTATTTCTATTGCTCTCGTAACAATCTAGGAAAACACTCGTGTCAGTTCGCCGTTTAGAAATTCTGCGCGCCATTGTCGATGAATACGTGGCGACTCAAGAACCTGTCGGCTCAAAATCTATTGCTGCTCGAAGTGGACTTGGAATTTCACCGGCAACTATTCGAAATGAAATGGCTGTTCTTGAAGAAGAAGGTTTGATTACACATCCACACACAAGTGCCGGACGTATCCCAACTGATCGTGGGTACCGCGTATTCGTAGATAAGTTAGCAACCGTTAAGCCACTATCTAGCGCCGAACGTCGCGCAATTGAAACATTTCTCGAGGGTGCACTCGATCTAGATGATGTTGTTTTGCGCACTGTTCGTTTGCTCGCAGATGTAACAAAGCAAGTAGCCGTTGTTCAATATCCATCTATGGTGAAATCTCGCGTGCGCCACGTCGAACTTGTTGCCCTGACACCATCGCGCTTAATGATGATTTTGATTACGGATGCGGGTCGCGTAGAACAGCGCGTGCTCGAATTATCGAGTGATTCCACAGATTTATTCTTATCTACTCTGCGCAACCAGATAAACAATGCAGTAATGGGTCAACGACTACCAGATGTCGCAGATCGAATCAGCGGAATTCTAGAGAGCTATAGCGCAGCAGATAGAAAGAATGTTGCAGTTGTTATTTCAGCGCTGATTGAAATGGCAATGGAGCGCCCAGAAGAAAAAGTTGTCCTAGCTGGAACAGCAAACCTTGCTCGCTTTAGCGAAGATTTTTCAACCAATATGCATCCGGTACTTGAAGCGCTCGAAGAGCAAGTTGTCTTACTTCGCTTACTCGGAGATGCTGGCGAGAATGTTCAAGTGCGTATTGGTACCGAGCAGAGTGAGCGAAACTTGCGTTCAACATCGCTTGTAACAGTTGGTTATGGCGCATCTGATTCACCACTTGGTGCTCTCGGTGTATTAGGGCCAACTCGTATGGATTATGCAGGTTCGATTGCTGCAGTTTCATCGGTCGCTAGGTATGTCGGTCGTTATCTCAATGAAGGTGCATAAGTGGCTGATCATTACGACCTCTTAGGTGTTTCGCGTGACGCGTCCGCTGATGAAATCAAACGCGCATATCGTAAGTTGGCACGTGAATTACATCCTGATGTAAATCCAGATCCTGCCACTCAAGAAAAATTCAAAGATGTAACAGCTGCATATGAAACTCTGAGTGATCCACAAAAGCGTCAGATGTATGACGCAGGTGGAAACGGATTTGGTGGTTTTGGCGGATTTGGTAACGCCGGTGGTTTCGGCGACATCATGGATGCATTCTTTGGTGGTGGCGGCAGTCGTGGCCCACGTCCACGTGTTCGCGCAGGACAAGATGCACTTATTCGAGTTGAAGTAGATTTGTACGAAGCAGCATTCGGTACTGAACGCGACATCACATTAGAAAGCGCTGTTGCATGCGAAAAATGCCAAGCAACAGGATGTGCAGATAATTCTCAACCTGAAATGTGTTTGATCTGCAAAGGTCGCGGAGAAACACAACAAGTCACCCGTTCAATTCTTGGACAGGTGATGACATCGCGCCCGTGCAACACATGTAATGGTTTTGGTTCTGTAATCCCTAATCCTTGCCGCGAATGTGCAGGAGATGGACGCGTGCGAGCACGACAGACAATTAACATCAAAATTCCTGCTGGCGTTGAAACCGGAAATCGTATTCAGATGTCAGGTCGCGGCGAAGTTGGACCAGGTGGAGGACCTGCTGGTGATTTGTACGTAGAAATTGTTGAACGTGCACACGAATATTTAGTGCGCGAAGGCGATAACTTGCATATTCAAATTGGAATTTCAATGGCACATGCAGCCCTCGGTACAAAAGTGCAAGTAGAAGGCCTCGATGGAACACTCGAAGTTGAAATCAAATCTGGAACACAGAGCGGATCAACAATTGTTCTTAAGGGAAAAGGTGTGACACGTCTTCGGAGTACGTCACGGGGTGATTTAATCGTTCACGTCGAGGTACAGACGCCTACGAAACTCAATCGTGAACAAGAAGAACTACTCAAAAAGTTCGCAGATGCGCGTGGTGAAAAAGATGGCGAGATACATTTGAGCAACCGCGAAGGCGGAGTCTTTGGAAAACTTAGGGGAGCGTTTCACCGATAATTATGTTGACTCTATTTTTTGTGGATGACCTACCTCGAAAAGTTGGATCAAGTTACGAATTTGATTCAGATGATGCCCAACATGCCATTCGCGTTCTGCGCATGAGTGCGGGCGAAGTTTTCATGCTCTCTGATGGTCAAGGCAAATGGTCGAAGGTAAAAATATTTGCAGTTAAAAAGAAGTCACTTGAAGTTGAAGTAATTGAAACAGGAATTCAGGATCCGCTGGATATTTCCTTCACTGTAGTTCAAGCACTGCCAAAAGGTGATCGATTAAAGGAGTGCATCGAATTACTGACCGAAGCTGGTGTTGACACAATTATTCCGTGGTCTGCTCAACGCTCAATTGGTAAAGCAGAAAAAGGCGTTGAAAAGCTTCAAGTCACTGCTCGAGAAGCAAGCAAACAATCTCGTAGATTCTTTATTCCACAGGTTGCAGGTGTTGCCAATACTTCAAAAGTTGTCGAGCTCATTGCTCAGCATGACCTTGTCTTGGTTTTTCATGAGAGTGCCACAAGTAAAGTTTCTGAAATTGTGACAAGAAAATACTACGAATCCCAAAGTGTCATGATCATCATTGGTCCTGAAGGCGGAATCACCAATGAAGAACTAGAACAATTTAAATCTGCCGGAGCCAAGGTTGCTCTCATGGGACGCCCAATTTTGCGTAGCGCCCATGCGGGTCTTGCTGCAATGAGCGCTGTGAATGCGCTCATTAAAGTATGGTGAATCCATGGCGCTAGATCCTGAGTGTTTATTCTGCAAGATCATTGAAGGTGACATTCCTGCAGAGATTGTTTTTCGAAATGAAAACGTTGTTGCGTTCAACGACATCAATCCACAAGCTCCTACACATGTATTGATAATTCCTACAGTGCACACTGAAAATGCAGCAGGACTTGCAAAGATTTCGGGAACAATTACTGCAGCGCTCTTTACTGCAGCCTCAGAGATTGCCGAGCAGCACGGACTAAAGGGTTATCGAACTGTTTTTAACACTGGCGCAGAGGCAGGCCAGAGTGTTTTCCACGCTCACATGCATCTCTTAGGCGGGCGTGGACTCGCATGGCCACCAGGTTAAAAGTAGTATTTCGCTCAATATGCAGCGCACCCTAGTCACTGTACCTCCAGCCATTTCCATGGTGGCCCTAATCGGTACGCATGATGACAACCTAAGAATTGTCGAAGCAGCTTTCCCATCTGTTGCAATTACTGTTCGTGGAAATGAAATTACTTTGCGCGGACCACACGCAGATTGTGGCCAAGTAGAAAAGTTATTCTCAGAGTTATTAGTTGTTATTCGCTCGGGACAAGCATTGACAACGGATGCGGTTACTCGTTCGATTGCGATGCTTTCACAAGAACCGCAAGATCATCCCGCAGAAGTTTTATCACTAAACATAGTGAGCAATCGTGGTCGCACAATTCGACCAAAGACTGCCAATCAGAAGCGTTACGTAGAAGCAATTGAAGAGAACACAATAACTTTTGGTATCGGTCCTGCTGGAACAGGAAAGACATACCTGGCAATGGCAAAGGCAGTCTCTGCTCTTCAGAATAAAAAAGTAAACAGAATTATTCTTACTCGCCCGGCTGTTGAAGCGGGCGAACACCTTGGATTCTTGCCTGGAACACTGAGCGAAAAAATCGATCCATATTTGCGCCCACTCTTTGATGCGCTACACGACATGATTGATCCAGATTCAATTCCGCGGCTAATGCAATCAGGGGTTATCGAAGTCGCACCGCTTGCTTACATGCGCGGTCGAACACTCAATGATGCTTTTGTCATTTTGGATGAAGCACAGAACACCACTCCAGAGCAGATGAAGATGTTTTTAACTCGTTTGGGATTTGGTTCAAAGATGGTTATCACCGGCGATGTTACGCAAGTGGATTTACCCAACTCTGCTCACTCAGGATTACGCGTGGTTCGCAATATTCTAAATGACATTGATGACATAGCATTCCTAGAATTAACTGCAGAAGATGTTGTTCGACATCGACTAATTGGTGACATTGTTACTGCTTACGCAACTTTTGATGAAACTAAGCAAGTCCCAAGGCCTATTCGAAACACATGACAATTGAAATTTCTAATCGCTCCGGACAACTAGTCCCCAGCGATAAATGTCTCTCCCTGCTTACCTTTGCCTACGGAAAATTAGAACTTCACCCCGAATGCGATCTCAACCTCACTTTTATTGATGATAAAGAGATGGAAGAGCTGCACATCAAGTGGATGGAACTACCAGGAAGTACAGATGTTCTTTCATTTCCTATGGACATGCCAGAAGATGGCGAAGCAGTGACACTTGGTGACATTGTTATTTCGCCACGTTTTGCAGAAGATCAAGCAGTTAAAGCTGGACACAGTACAAACCATGAAATATTTATTCTTGCCACGCATGGCTTGCTTCATATACTCGGATATGACCACGAAGATTTAGATGATGAAAAAGTAATGTTTGCGCTTCAAGAAGCAATAGTCAGCGAGTGGGAGGAAATGCAATGAGTCCTTATGCAATTGCAGCAATCATCCTTCTCTTAGGTTTTGCTGGTTTTCTTGCAGCAACAGAATCTGCTCTGACATCTATTTCTCGAGTCCTTATTGAGCAGCTCGAAAGCAAGCGTGGGGGAGAACTGCTCCGCAGATTTAGTTTGCAACCAGCTAAGTATCTGAACGTGATTTTGTTGGTTCGCAAAACCTGCGAATTAACAGCGACCGTATTGCTGGCTTCAATCCTGCTTCGAAATTATCCATCTGCTCAAGCAATGTCGTTAACAGTACTTATTATGGTGATTGTTTCTTACGTTGTTGTTGGAGTCGGTCCACGCACAATAGGTAAACAGCACCCACACACATGGGCACGCGCCGGTATCGGTGTTGCGTTCTTTCTAGCATTTATTCTGGGTCCAGTAACGAAATTGCTCATTGCAATCGGAAATGCAATTACTCCAGGTGTTGGATTTAGAACTGGACCATTCACTAACGAAGCAGAACTCCGTGACCTCGTAGATCAAGCGCACGAACGAGGACTCGTTGAATCTGATGAGCACGAAATGATTCACTCCGTTTTCGAACTCGGTGACACATTAGTGCGAGAGTTAATGGTTCCACGAACAGAGATGGTCTGGATTGAAAAAGATAAATCACTTCGCCAAGCACTTTCTTTGGCACTTCGTTCCGGCTTCTCACGTGTTCCAGTAATTGGTGAAAGCATCGATCAAATCATTGGAATCGCCTACGTTAAGGATCTCGCAAAGCGCACACTTGATCACCGCGATGCCGAAAACAATGAACGCGTTGAACAACATATGCGCCCAGCAACTTTCGTGCCCGAAAGCAAGATTGCTGCAGACTTACTTAAAGAGATGCAACGAGATCAAATCCACCTTGCAATCGTTGTCGATGAATACGGCGGTACAGCAGGCATAATCACTATCGAAGATATTCTTGAAGAAATCGTCGGTGAAATCGCTGATGAATTCGATGATGGCGTTGAAGCATTTACATGGATTTCAGAAGGCAAGGCTCGCGCCAAGGCAACGCTTCACATTGAAGACTTAGCAGATGAACTTGGAATCGAAATCTCTGAAGAAGATTTCGAAGACGTGGACACAATCGGTGGCTTGATGGCACAAAAGCTTGGTCGCGTACCGATTGCAGGAAGCACAATTACTATGGGTCAATACTTGATTACATCAGAGCGTCCCGTTGGTCGTCGTCGTAGAATTAGCAGCGTATTAATCGAGAAAGAAAGCGCTGGCGATGACAACCTTTAGTAACGCTGAAGATCAAAAGTTAGCGACTCTTGCTAGTGCAACGCTCAAACGCAGCGGTGCAAATCAAGCGGCAGCTCTTCGCGATAACACAGGCCGCACATACGTTGCTGTAAACATTTCAACTCCTTCATTGACACTAGATGCATGTGACTCTGTATTTACTGTGGCCATGGCTTCAGGAATTTCAGGAATTGAAAGCGTTGTAGTTGTTGGCGATAAACCAACAAAGGCCGGTGCGCTCCGTGATTTTTCTGCTAGTGCCACTGTCTTTTATTGCGCAGATAACGGGGAAATTTCTACGCTTTAGCCATTGGCGAATTGCCCCGATACAATTAAGCAATGCGCATTGTTCGATTTTCTCCCGGACCAAACTCTGGATTAGGTACTGATCCACTCTTTGGTCTGTTAGAAGATGATGGAACAAATATCTCAGTCATCGCAGGCGATCCAATTTACGCAGGCGTAAGCAAAACTGGCGCGGTCACCCAATTAGCTGATGTTCGCTTATTGGCTCCAGTTATTCCCCGAAGCAAAGTTGTCTGTATTGGAAAGAACTATGCAGATCATGCTGCTGAAATGAATTCAGAAGTTCCAAGTGAGCCAATCATTTTCCTAAAGCCAAACACATCTGTTATTGGCCCAATGGACACAATCGTCTGGCCATCTATGTCAGAGCGAGTAGATCATGAAGCAGAGCTAGCAATTGTTATTGGTCGAATCTGTAAAGATGTTCCACGCGAGCGAGTCAACGATGTAATTTTTGGTTACACAATTGGCAATGATGTGACTGCTCGTGATTTGCAGAAAAAGGATGGACAGTGGAGCCGCGCAAAAGGCTTTGATACTTTTTGCCCTATTGGGCCATGGATTGATACAGACTTTGTGCCAGGCAATCAAAGAATTAGTGCCACAATAAATGATGAGCAAAAGCAGGATGCTCGCCTTAATCAGATGATCTTTGGAATTCCCGAAATAGTTCAGTTCGTGTCACAAGTAATGACTCTTTTGCCTGGAGATGTAATTCTTACCGGAACACCAGCAGGTATTGGACCGCTACAACCACAGGGCACAGTTACAGTTGCCATCGAAGGTTTAGGCGAGTTAACGAATCGAGTGAGCGCACGTGGCTAAAAAAGTAAAAGTTCGTTTTGCGCCATCTCCAAC
>CAZNWM010000019.1:0-19682 GCA_964576975.1 uncultured Candidatus Planktophila sp. | reverse complement strand
ATACAACTACGCCAGAACCACCGTGCCAAAATCCTTCTGCTGCTAACTCTTGATAAGGACGAATCTTCCAATCAGTTTGCGTCAGTGCGATTTCATGTGCTTGTCCATCGACATATCCTGCAAAGTCTTCTGCTGGCCAGCCAAGGCGCAACAAGGATTGTTTAATCTGTCCGCGTTGACTTGGGTGTACTGCAATTGTTTCATTATCAATTCGTACACCAAGCAAGGGTGCGATCTTCTTTGCTCGGATAACTTCTTCCAGAACTGCAGTATCAGTTGTTACAAGAATCAAACCATGAATGGGATCTGCCTCAAGTCGCAAGCGACCATAGCGAGACATAGTTTCTGCAACGTCGACAAGAATTGAGTGCGGAACGGCGTAACGTGAATACTTAATTAACGTATCGATAACCATTTCGGCGTCGTGCCCAGCAGCTCGGGCATTCCATAAACCTAAATTTGTTAAGCGATACGTGTGAATATGTTCAGGGGAGCGCTCTAACTCAGCAAAAGGTGCAATTGCGCGGCGACATTCTGTGGACATCGCATGATCGATATCTAAGAGCAGTGTTTTATCGCTCTGAACGATCAGTGGTCCATCAGTCATTGAGTAAATCCTTAATGAATTCATGCAAGAAAGCACTGCGTTCTTCGAGGGCTTTAATGCTTACCCACTCCGTAGTTGCATGTGCTCCTGAGCCAACAGCCCCAAGTCCATCTAGAACTTTCGCACCTGCTGCTGCAGCAAAGTTTCCATCGCTAGCTCCGCCGACTGATGCATGACCAAGTGGTGGCATTCCAATTCGCGCAGCAACTTTTTCTGCACGTTCGTAGAGCTCCATGGTTGAAGTTGTTTCAAGAGGCGGACGATTTAAACCGCCAGTGACTTCAATGCGCGCTTCTGGATGTAGCGGCACAAGAGCACGAATTGCTGCGTCAACGCGATTGAGTTCATCCGTTGAATAAGAACGTGCATCGATATCTAAAACGCCATAGTCAGGAACTGTATTAGTTGAGTTACCGGCTTTTACTAACGTCGGGACAACTGTTGTTTGCTTCTCTTTGTTTTCAAGAAAACCTAGTGCAGTAACAATGTGTGCAATTTCTACAGTTGCGTTAATTCCCTTTTCAGGTTCAAGGCCAGCGTGTGCTGCACGTCCGTGCACATGTACTTGATACATGGCAGTGCCTTTTCGGCCAGTCTTTACTTTGCCATCTATTGCAGCTTCCAGAACTAAAACAGCCTTTGCGTGTGATGCTAAATCTTGAATTAGTTTGCGAGATGCATGACTTCCGGTTTCTTCATCTGTTGTGCCGACGAGTGCGACTGAACCAGTGATTCCCTTTAGTGCAAAGAGCGCCTGAACAAATCCAGCTTTCATGTCATATGTGCCAGGACCGCGAAGTACATCTCCTTCTATTTGCCATAGCGGTGTAAATGATCCAATTGGCCAGACTGTGTCGAGGTGCGCAAGTAAAACAACATCTGGCTTTGCAGCGCCCCACCAAAAAACAGGACGACCTTCTATTTGGCGAATCTCTGCAGGTGTTCCAAGTACACGAGTTGCAATATCACTTGCTAAACGAACAACGTCGTTGCACGCCTTGAGATCTTCAGTAGGAGACTCACACTTCACCAATGCTTCAAGGGCTGCCAACATAGGGTTAAGTCTGCCGTATTCGCCTTGCTTCTCGCTTGTCATAGCGGTGCAACCCCCGTAATACGCGGAATTCTAAATGTCTGCATCTCGCCAGTTCCGTGGTCTCTGGCAATAAGTGAACCTGCAGAGATTTTTAGCGGATCGATAATGCGATGAGAGACAGATCCATTGTTATCTGCATAACCAATTGAAAGTGAACGTTGCTCTTGAATGTATTTCAACAAAATATCAAGGGTTTCATTTGCAGTTGTCCGTGGCAGCGCACCGAGTGCGTTGTTTGCAATATTTCGAAGAGTGCTCTGCTTATGACTAGATTTTTCGCCAACTCGAATAGAACGAATTGCAGCAGATAGTGCAGCATCAGTTGGAATTTCTAATTCGCCAATTATTCGTGGGGGACGTGGCTTTGATTGCGCGCGTGAAGAGCGTGGACCAGTGAGCAACATTCCATTGTTTGACTCTGCTGCAGGCAAGTAGCCGGCGTTTCGCAGTACGTTCATTACATCGTGTGCATCCATGTCACAAATCATTACTTCAGGAGCAATTCTGCGAAGAGAGAGAATCTCTAAACGTTTGTCGCTAATGATTTGAGTAATCAGCGCGGGATCTTCACAACGAATGAATGAAGATGTATTTCCAACGCGCAAACGACCGTGCTTCTTTGCAACATCTGAAATCAAATACTCCAGTGGTTGCGGAATAGGAGTCTTTGATGTTTTGCGCAAAAACTCGATGATCTCATCACCAGTTTTTCCATGATCTAATCCGCGACGAATAGTTGCATCCGTAAATCGGTAGACAGTTGCACCACCGCGACTTTCGATATCGCCAATAATCGCGAGCACGGCAGCAACATCGTGCACGAGCGGTCCAGGTGCGATAGCAGTGTTATCACTTTGAATAAGTATGTGATCAACTGGTTGTGGCAGATCAGCATCGATGATCTCTAATTCATCGCCAACTAAGAAAGCTTCTCCGTACTTTGAAATCACTCCTTGCCCAGTAATTCCAAGCCACTCCGCCTCACGAAGAGTCCACTGCACCATCTCTTCTTGTAATCCTGGATTTCGCTTAGATGGTGCGCACCATTTAACTCGTTCTGTAAAGCTAGTGACATCGGGAGCAATAGTTTTGTGCTCAGCCAACAACTGCATAACAAGTGCGCGTGTACTGGCGGCATTTACTCGATCTAGTTCTGGTCCAAGTGCTGCTGTGTTCTTTGATTCAGCACGTCCGACCAATCCGCTCACACGAGATGTAATCAACCATGGCGCTGCAATTGCTTGCCAACGATCAGATGGTTTTTGAGTGAGCCAGATATCAAAGTTATTTGTTGGCAAGATCTTGTCATTGGCATCGATTGTTACAAGTCCTGCCAGGTATACAAGTTCTGCCACGAAAGCAGCGCAACCTTCATCAATACCCATGTGCGTTGCAATAATCTTTAAATCGCGAACACCCAAGCCACCTGCGCGAAGTGCATCCGCAGGTTCTTGTGCCCAGTACTCGAGAATTTCATCTGCCCATCGCAACACTGTTGCAACATTTGCTATTGCTGCTAGTTGAACGCTCTTTGCATCTCGCTTACTGCCTTTGATTTCTGGTGGTGAAACTGCGCGTTCTTTGTGCACTTTTCCACCGCGTAAATAAATTCCTACTTCACGTGGAACAATCACAGTGCGCTGATCTAGTGGAACCATAAAATTTTGTTCAAGTAACCAGGTAACGCCAGGACCTGGATTTTTAATATCGCCAACGCTTCCACGGGGTGGTCCCCAGATAAGTCTTTCTAGAACTTTCTTTGCCGAATCTGGCGCCTCATCTAATTTCTTTAGAGTTAGCTTTGCCATGGAAGCGGGTCCAAGACCTGCAATTTCACTTCCTAATACTTCGCGAAGCGAATTTGGCAATCTCATTCCATCATCTGATGGATAAACCAATCCACGTGAAATTAACTCCGGCAGCGTTTCTGCTGCTGCTTTTTCAGTGACTGCGACAACTTGTTTTTCATTAAATGGTTCATTGATTACGGCGCACGCTTCGAGTACCTGAAATTGCCATTGATTAAGTGCATCAATTGCACGCGCAAGACTAGGTGCACTACATGCGCGTACAGCTAGGGATGCAATATCTGATGGAACTGGAGAAATCAGATCAGCTCTTTTAGTGAAGAGTTCCAAAAGGGCAGCGTCATCTACAGAACGTAGATAGTCGGTAAATGAACGCATTTGCATAACTTGCCTACATTACAGGGCTTTAGTTGGTGCTGTGAAATCGAGTTAGCGTGAACGCCTGCCTGGTGCCAACCAAATTCCAGCAGCGGCAAGTCGGGAAACTGTTGGGCCAATTACTTTGATGATAAATCGCGCTCTGCGAAAATCATGAATTGGCCAGCCTTCAGCGAGTGCGCGCAAACTTAAGATTGCATCTGGATTAATTGCTGATGGATGTCCGACTGATTCGAGCAGTGGAAAATCATTGTGACTATCGGAGTATGCATAACAGTCGGAGAGATCGAACCCTTTTTCTTTTGCTAGCGCAGAAATCGCAACTGCTTTTTCTTTTCCGTGTAATAACTTGCCCAACATTGCACCGGTGTATTTTCCATCGCGGATTTCTGCTTTACTTCCGAGAGCGCCAGTGAATCCTAAGTTTTTTGCAATCAAAATTGCCATATCTTCTGGCGCAGCAGTTACTAGCCAGACCTCTTCACCAGCGTTTAAGTGTTTTTGTGCAATATTGATTGTGCCTTGCCAACATGCTGGTGAAACGTACTCGTCATAAATTGCTTGCCCAATATTTCGAATTTCGAGAACATCGTGACCACCAATGAATTCTGTGGCTGCATCTTGAAAACGTTGAATCTCATCTTGCTTTTCTTTACCAGTTAACCTAAATCGCAAATTGGCAAAGGCAAAGCGCGAAAGATCAGTTTTGGTGAAGTACCCACGTTTGTACATTCCTTTTCCAAGGAAGAACAGGGTTGACCCACGAATAAGCGTGTTATCTACATCGAAAAAGGCAACTCGGTTCGGTGTGAGCGCCATGTCACAACCTTAGCGAGAAGAGATGGTTTATGACGCTTTATGCTTAGCAGATGAGTTCGACGGTACATGTGGTCAGACATGGCGAAGTACATAACCCAGAAAAAATCCTTTATGGGCGTCAACCAGGTTGGTCACTCTCAGAACGCGGCCACAAGATGGCAGCAACACTTGGCGATTGGTCAAAGAGCATTGATTTAGGTGCGTTACATGTTTCACCATTGCAACGCGCACAAGAAACTGCAGCACCTATTTCTGCAGCGCACAATATGAAAATTACAACCGATGAAAGATTAATTGAAGCCGCAAACATTTTTGAAGGAAAACCTTTTGGAATAGGTGATGGAGTTTTAAAGCATCCCTCAGCATGGAAACACTTATGGAATCCATGGAAACCTTCATGGGGCGAACCATATGACGAACAAATCAATCGAATGCTTGCTGCTGTCTTTGCAGCACGTGATGCGGCAAAAGGAAAAGATGCGATTGTGGTTTCTCATCAATTACCAATTTGGATTCTGCGAAGCGCAATCGAAGGTCGCAGACTTTTGCACGATCCAAGAAAGCGCGAGTGCTCTCTAGCAAGTGTGACGAGTGTTCATTTTGACGACGACGGAATGATTAGCGGAACCAGTTATTCAGAGCCCGCTGCTCATTTATTGCCCCCAAAGAAATGAAAAAAAGAAACTTTTTGTTTGTGCCATTAATGGCGCTCGTACTTTCTTCATGCGGTGGCGGCGGATCATCTATGGCCGAAGAGAGTTTTGTATCGGGCAATGGAAGCGTTTCTTACATCAAAGCATCTGATCGCATTGCAGCACCAGCTCTTTCAGGTATGACACTTTCAGGAAAGAACTACACATATAACGTTGGTCAAGTTGCTGTTGTAAATGTGTGGGCATCGTGGTGTGCACCTTGTCGCGCAGAGGCTCCAACACTTGCAGCGTTGACAGAGAAATACACAGACGTCGCATTCATCGGAATTCTTACGCGCGATAACCCTGTAAACGCGGAGGCATTCGCTCGTCGATTTGCTCTGCCATACCCAACACTTATTGACGATTCAGTATTAATTGGATTTAGAAAATCACTGCCAGCCAACGCAATTCCTTCAACAGTTCTAATAGATAAACGTGGAAACGTTGCAGCACGCATTTCTGGCGAAGTTACTTATTCATCACTCAGCGAACTCATTGAAAAGGTGAGTGCAGAGTGAAAGAGTTTTTTGTAGAGCAAATACTAGATGGCTACTTAATTACCGCTTTTCCTATCGCACTGCTTGCTGGATTGATTTCTTTCCTATCTCCATGTGTTCTGCCTTTAGTGCCCGGATACATTTCATACGCAGCTGGTTTTTCAAAGAGTCGTGGGCGAGTACTTCTTGGTTCAGTCTTATTCGTCCTAGGCTTTAGCGTTCTCTTTATTTCATACGGTGCACTCTTTGGTGGCTTCGGTGCCTATGTTTCAGCAAATGAAAAACTAATCACCTCAGTCCTTGGAGTTTTCACTATTGCACTGGGATTAATCTTCATCGGAGTATTTCCATTTGCTCCAACGTATCGAGCAAAGATGCCCGTAACTCTTGGTTTAGCTGGTGCACCGGTGCTTGGTTTCTTATTTGGTGTGGGTTGGACTCCTTGTATCGGTCCAGCATTGGGCGCCGTTCAAACTCTTGCATTTCAAGAATCTAGTGCTCTACGTGGAGCAGTCCTTTCTCTTGGGTATTGCATTGGATTAGGTGCACCATTTATTGCATCCGGTTTGTTCTTTGATCGTTCCGAACAGCTACGCAAATTCCTGGTGCGCCGCGGAGATCTCATTACTAAAATTGGTGGCGTGTTCTTAATTCTTATTGGCCTCGCACAAGTATTTGGTTTGTGGTCAGCCTTTAATAACGAGATGCGTTCATGGATCTCAGATTTTATTCCGGTGATTTAATTGAGTGAAAACACCCCAGAGATTGGAACCGTAGGACTTCTACGTTTCATGTGGCGACAGCTCACAAGTATGCGCACTGCACTTGTGTTGTTAATGATGCTTGGTGTTGCAGCCATTCCTGGATCCTTTATTCCACAGCGTTCACAGAATCCAATTGCGGTTAGTGATTTTTTTGAAACATCACCAACAAGAGCTCTTTGGTATGAAAGATTCTCACTCTTTGATGTTTTTTCATCGCCTTGGTTTAGCGCAATTTATATTCTGCTATTTATTTCACTAATTGGATGCGTTCTTCCAAGATCCTTTGAACACTACAAAGCATCACGAGCACTGCCACCTGTAACTCCTAAGAATCTTTCACGCATGGAGCATCACACAGAGTGGAAGGGCACTGGAGATGAACTCGAGGTTGCTCGGGCATGGTTTAAGAAGAACAGATTTAGAATTCGCGAACTAGATGGTTCTATTTCAGCAGAAAAAGGTTTTACTCGTGAGACTGGAAACCTATTCTTTCACCTAGCCCTTGTCTTGATTCTTCTTGGCGTTAGCTTCGGATCGCTATTTGGAATGCGTGGAGATGCAATCGTTAACGTTGGTGAGCGATTTATTAACACCCCAACTACTTTTGATTCACTCTCCTTTGGCAAGTTATTTAACGAAAAATCATTACCGCCATTTTCAATTGAGGTTGATAAATTCGTCGCTAAATACAACCCAGTCACAAATGCACCGGAAGATTACACATTGTCAGTTACCGTCAAAGAAACTCCAGAGTCTGCACCTGTTAAGAAAATTGTGAAAGTAAATAGTCCACTTACTTTTGGAAGCACACGCGTTTATCTACAGGCAAACGGTTATTCACCAATCGTTACGGTTAGAGATTCAATCGGAAACGTTGCATTCCAAGGTCCAGTTCCGTTCTTGCCACAAGATTCAAATTTAACTTCAACGGGTGCAATTAAGGTTCCAGATGCGATACCTCAACTTGGTTTTGTTGGTTCTTTCTTTCCAACAATTGGTCGCGCAGAAGAAGGCGGCGGAATCTCTGTATTTCCAGAAGCGCTTGATCCAGAATTGTTCTTGGGCGCATGGACTGGTGATCTTGGTTTAGATAGTGGTCGCCCACAATCGGTTTATCGAATTGATACTGACCCGCTAACACAAATAGGACTTAAGTCACTCGCACCAGGTGAGACTTACGAATTTGCAGAGGGCTCCATCACATTTGAAACATTTATTCCTTGGGTCAACCTTCAGATAGTTAAAGATCCCGGAAAGAGTTATGCGCTAGTTGGCGGTATCGTTGCCATACTCGGATTGCTGGCATCGCTTTTCACAAGGCGACGTCGAATTTGGGTAAGTGTTACAAAGAAAAACATTCAAGTTGCTGGGTTAGCAAAAAATGCAGCACCTGGACTTGAAAATGAAATTGCACAACTAGCACGAGCTTTAGGGAGAGCAGAGTAAATGTCTACAACGTGGGCGTACATATCCAATTACTTGGTGTACTCATCTATGGGCGTTTTTGCCCTTGCATTCATCGCTCACGCCTACGAAACTGCCTTTGCCGTGCGTGCACCACACCTAGCTGATTCAGCTAAAGGAAATTTACGAACAAAAACATTTGATTACACACGCACGGAAAAGACTGCGCGCATTGCAACTGCAATGATGATTTTGGGATTCTTACTCTTGCTTGTCGGCGTTGTTGCACGCGGTGTTTCTGCAGGACGTGTTCCTTGGGGAAATATGTATGAGTTTTCAATTACCGGAGCACTTGCTTTTACAGCCGCTTATCTTGGCGCACTCCGTAAATATGATCTTCGCTGGCTAGGTTTATTCGTTTCAATTTCTGTATTGCTTACACTCGGCACTGCTGTGACCATTTTGTATGTACCAAGTGCACCACTTGTTCCTGCACTCAAATCTCCATGGCTGGTAATACATGTTGCTACAGCAATTATTTCTGGTGGAGTCTTCTTGCTTTCAAATGTAATTGCTGGTGCATTCTTATTCCTTGATTCGATGGAGAAAAAAGGCGAGCGAGCACCGTGGGCAAAGCGTCTTCCATCTTTAGATACTCTTGATCAACTCTCTTATCGACTCGTTGCATTTGTATTTCCATTATGGACTTTTTCAGTTATTGCAGGAGCAGTTTGGGCAGAGAGTGCGTGGGGAAGATATTGGGGTTGGGATCCAAAAGAGACATGGGCGTTTATTACTTGGGTTGCATACGCCGCATATTTACACGCACGCGTAACAGTTGGTTGGCGTGGTCGTAGGGCAGCATGGTTATGTATTTTTGCTGGTTCTACATTCCTGTTTAATTATGTTTACGTAAACATTTGGGGAACCGGAAAGCACACTTACTCTGGTTTATAAGTTTTAAAGATTACGTAAGAAATCTGGGTCGTCATCTGGCCCAATAACTCTGCCGCGTTTGCCGCGTCCAGGACCTTGTTTGCGTTGACGTCCCCAAATTAAGAAAGCTATTCCACCGAATACTCCGAGGAAAAAAATAATTAATAACCATGCCCACTTTGGCAGACCACGAAGCAATTCTTGTTCGGTGCGCGCACAATCAATAAATGCATACAACGTAACTGCTGCTGCGATCAGGATTGGTAAGTAACGGAGCATGCCCTAATTCTACGCTTTTCTAAGAGAGCAACAAACCGAGTGATAAAAGGATTGCAAAGCGCAGTTGAAGCTTGCCCGTTTTGCCGAGAAGCGGAATTAGTTGTGCTCCCCCTGCGCCACCGCGGATTGCTTTAATCAAGGAAAAGGTCATTGGAAGAAGCAGGAGAGTCAGCAAAGTCCACGGCTGCATCAAAAAGAGAACGCTGATGTGGGCGATGAGCAATAGAGAAATAAATGCCTTGCGAGCACTGGCATCTCCGAGTCGAACAGCAAGTGTGCGTTTTCCTACTAATTCATCCGCAGCGCGATCTCTGAGGTTGTTAATTGCTAGCAATGCACAAGAAAGGCAACCCATTGGAATTGCGACAAGTAGAGAGTTAAGGGTCAGCTCGCCTGTTTGCGCGTAAAACGTGCCCATCGTTGCAACTAAACCGAAGAATACAAATACTGCGAGTTCGCCAAAACCAAAGTACCCATAAGGATTTTTCCATCCGGTGTATCCCCATGCTGCAGCAATTGCGAGTGCACCAATTGCAATAAACCACAACGTAGTTTGTAGCGCGAGGATTAATCCGAAAAGAGCTGCACTGCTCAAGGCGAGGTAGGCAGCAATTTTTACTTGGTTAGCTTTTGCTGCGCCGCTGGCAACTAAGCGCATAGGACCGATTCGATTGTCATCTGTTCCTTTAACGCCATCTGAATAATCATTCGCATAATTAACGCCGATTTGTAGTGACAAACTCACGAGAAGTGCAAGGAGTGCTAAGAACAGATCAGAATTTTCATTGGCAAGTGCGGTTGCAACTGCTACTGGTGCAATAGCTGCAGGTAGCGTTTTTGGCCGAGCACCAGCAATCCATTTATTCATTACTTGCTCACCAACTTTGCTAGAGAGATACGGTCAACTTTGCCAACACCAATTTCTGGAAGTTTATCAAGGAGTAACACACTCTTTGGTTTTGCATGGCTACCAAGAGATTGTGTGAGCACTTCGGAAACTTCAGTTTTGAACTTCTCATCGTGAGATTCAATAGCGATATGTAAGGCATGTCCCCACTTGTCATCTGGAGTTGAAAAAGCGGCTACTAATAACTCTGGAAACTTTTGATTAATTAATGCTTCTACTGCGCTCAGGGAAATATTCTCACCGCCGCTGATGATTACATCATCTGATCTTCCAAAGACTTGGAGTTTTCCATCAACAATTTTTCCAAGGTCATTTGTTACAAACCAGCCATTTTCTCTTTCTACCTCAGCTAGTACCGGCCCAGAGATTTTGATGCGTCCATCATCGGTGAGTTCAAAGGCAACACCATCGAGTGCAACGCCGTCATAAACGCAACCACCAGAAGTTTCAGACATTCCATATGTCGAAATGATATTGATGCCTGCAGCAATTCCTTGTGCACGAAGTTCTGGTGACAAAGAAGCCCCACCAACTAGAACAGCCTTGGTTCCTTGAAGATGTTTTAACAACTCTTTATTTTCGTTCAGAGCATTAAACAATTGCGTGGGAACAATCGCGGTGAAATCAGCGTGAGGATACGAGCCAACGTGATTGCGCAGGTCAAGTGGTGTTGTTTCTAGTTGCATCGCTCGAACTAAAACATTGATTCCAGCAATATGGGTCAACGGCAACAACAGAGACCATGTATCGCCCTTAGATGCTTTGAGAAATTTGTTGGATGCTGTTGCACTTGTGAGCAGTGCTGTGGAAGTAAGTGCAATCTCTTTCGGCGTTCCAGTACTTCCACTCGTTGCAACAAGCAGTGAAACTTCTGATCGAACAGATGTGGAATGAACTGGGCCACATCCAAGGGCAGGACCATCTGCAGTGAGGGCTTTATCTAGCGCACTCACATAATCGGCCAGAGTGTGCGTGGGCCCGAGGGTACGCACTTCTCGATGTGAAGATGTGTCCATTGCCCGCGTAGGCTATCGCTTGTATCGGTAGTGATGTCTGATGGAGGGTTCGTGAGTAAGCCAATCAAGCGTGAATTTGGAAGCCGTGACATTCCTAAATGGAAAGTCGCATCAGGTGGAGAAAAATTCACAGATATTAAATACGAAGCTGCTGATGGCATTGCAAAAATCACCATCAACCGTCCTGAAGTACGCAATGCATTTCGTCCACAAACAATCATTGAGTTGCAGAGCGCATTTTCATTAGCGCGTGATAACCAAGAAGTCGGCGTAATTATTTTGACCGGCGAAGGTAGCGAAGCATTTTGTTCAGGTGGAGACATCAGTGTTCGTGGAGATGATGGCTATCTCGGAGAAGACAAGCTTGCACAGCAGGGTATTGGTCGTCTAAATGTTTTAGATTTACAAGTACAAATTCGCCGTACACCTAAACCAGTAATTGCAATGGTTGCTGGTTGGGCAATTGGTGGTGGACATGTATTGCACGTTGTCTGCGATCTAACAATTGCTGCCGATAACGCACTCTTTGGACAAACCGGTCCGATGGTTGGTTCATTCGATGGTGGTTATGGTTCTGGTTTGCTTGCAGCAAATGTTGGACAGAAGAAAGCACGCGAAATTTGGTTCATGACTCGTTCATATGATGCAAAAGAAGCGCTCGCTATGGGACTTGTAAATACTGTTGTTCCAGTTGCTGAACTAGAAGCCGAAACTGTTTCCTGGTGCCGTGAAATGTTACGCAACTCTCCACTTGCACTTCGTTTACTTAAGGCAAGCTTGAATGCCGCAGATGATGGACTTGCAGGCGTACAACAATTAGCTGGCGATGCAACACTCCTGTTTTACATGACTGAAGAAGGCCAAGAAGGACGCGATGCTTATAAAGAAAAGCGCGCACCAGATTTTGGTCAATTCCCTAAGCGTCCATAAATAAATTAAATGCTCGATTCAATCCTCAACAACCTTCGAGTAATTTCGCTCTCCACAAAAACTGATTTTCGTGGAATCAATACACGCGAAGTTGCACTTATTGAAGGCAGTGCAGGATGGGGAGAGTTTTCACCATTTATCGAATACGACGAAAACGAATCTATTCCGTGGTTGATCAGCGCCATTGAAGGTGCAACGCAGCCTCGTACAAAAGCAACGAGAAAGTACATAGATATCAATGCAACTCTGCCTGCGGTTGATACCCGCGCAGAAGTAGAAAGCATTTTGTCTTGGTATCCAGGGGCCGCAACAGTCAAAATTAAAGTTGGTACTGGCGCTGAGAAAGATTTAGCACGCATTAAATTCGTAAATGAAATACTGCCAAATGCTGCACTTCGCCTAGATGTGAACGGAACTTGGGCAGTAGAAGAAGCACTCGAATTTATCTATAGCTTTTATGACTCTTTTGATGAAGATTTATTGCAGTACATCGAGCAGCCATGTGCAACGCTTTCCGAACTCCGCGAACTCAAAGCAGCATGCATGGTGCCTGTAAAAATCGCGGGCGATGAAGTCATTAGAAAAGCAGAAGATCCATTTGAATTAGATCTAGAGGATGCCGTTGACATCTTGGTTCTAAAGGTTGCACCACTTGGTGGAATTGAACGGAGCCTTGCATTGGCTGCTCATCACAGATTGCCAGTTGTGGTTTCTAGCGCACTTGAAAGCGCAGTTGGTATTGGTCATGGAATTCGTCTTGCTGGCGCACTTCCAACTCTGGATTATGCGTGCGGATTAGCTACAGGAGAACTACTTGCATCCGATGTTGCAAACATTCCAATTGAAGGTGGAAAAATGCGCGTTGCAGATGTCACACCAAGTGAAGCAGCAATGATTGAACTTGAAGCAAGTGCAGAGCGGACGCAATGGTGGCAAGATCGGGTTCGTAAAGCATGGAGTGCTGGTGCGGATGAAATTGTTAGCGAGATGGGGTGGCACTGGTGAGTGAAAGTACTTCTCTTGCACGCGTCATTGTTCGCCAGATAATTGAAGCCGGAATTACCGATGTCGTAATTTCGCCGGGCTCACGAAATGCCCCGCTGAGTTTTGCATTCTTTGCTGCATCTCAAAAAGGATTGATAAAGCTGCACACTCGCATCGATGAGAGAACAGCGGCTTTCTTTGCACTTGGTTTAGCAAAAGCAAGTGGTCGCGCTGTACCGATTGTCTGCACCAGTGGAACAGCTGTTGCTAATTACCATCCAGCAGTTTTAGAAGCACACCACACAAATACACCACTCTTAGTCTTAACAGCAGATCGTCCAGCACGTTTACGTAAAACTGGTGCAAATCAAACTACCGAGCAGGCACGTATTTTCGGAAAGTCAGTTCGATACTTTGCAGATGTTTCAGGTGCGGTATTTCCAATGGAGTTACCGCTCTATTCATTAGCCAGCGGACCAGTTCACTTGAATATTCAATTTGAAGAACCACTCGCAGCTGATTCAGATACGACATGGCTAGATGAAATCATCGTTGCTCCGCGCAACATTAAATCTACAAAAGCCGCTAGTGCGCTAAAGGTAAAGAGCGAACGCGGAGTTTTAATCGTTGGCCATGATCGCGGTGGATTTAGCACTGAAGAAGTTAATGCATTCGCAGATCGCCTGGGCTGGCCAGTAATCAGTGAAGACCCGCTATCGCTTAAGAATTCAACTGCTCACGCATCTTTGTTCTTGGCAGTAACCGCCATTTCAAAAGAACTTACTCCGAAAACAGTGATCGTCATTGGTCGCACAACTCTTTCACGCTCCATCAATAACTTCATAGCATCTGCAGACAAAAACATCGTTATTGATTCACGAATTGCAACTGTTGATACAGATCGCAATGCGGACAAGCGCTTTACACAGATCCCAACTCTTGAAGTAAATGCAGTAGATCCCGAGTGGTTAGAAAAATGGCAGAAGTTTTCTGAACGCACAGGAAAAGAACTAGAAAAAATTACTCAATGGTCAGAACCAGTATTGGCGCGCACCGTTGCAGCCACAATCAAAAACGACACAACACTATTTGTTTCATCATCTAGACCAGTCCGAGACATCGAAGCATTTGCCAGTGCACGCACTGGTATTGAAACATTTGCCAATCGCGGACTTGCAGGAATAGATGGAAATATTTCAACTGCTATTGGAATAGCAACAGCTCGCACATCAACCGTTGCGGTGCTGGGAGATCTCTCATTCCTTCACGATCTAACGGGTTTGATTCACGCTGAAAAACCAAACCTGCTTATTCTTGTGGTCGATAACAATGGCGGCGGAATTTTCTCAACACTTACCCACCGAGGCTCAGATGGATTTGAAAGCATATTTGGCACACCACATGACTTAGATTTATCTGCAGTTGCAAGTGCGCTGAAGATAAAGACCAGCACAGTGAACTCAGCTGATCAATTGGTAAAAGAGTTATCACAACCAGCCGATGGACTTCGAATTGTTATTGCACAGATGCCAGATCGCGAAAGCAACGCTGACTTAATTAAGCAAGTGCACTCTTCATTGCAGAAAATTTAGCTTCACTCTCTGCTAACTCTTTTTCAGGATCTGATCCTGCAACAATTCCACAGCCTGCAAACAAACGGATTGAATTATCCGTAATCTGCCCGCAGCGAAGTGCGATACCTAGTTCTCCATCACCACGAGCATCGATCCAACCAACTGGTCCGGCGTAACGACCACGAGACATTCCTTCAATTTCGCTGATTATTTTTGCTGCCTTATCGGTTGGCGTTCCACACACCGCAGCCGATGGATGTAGCTGGTTGAGCAGAGTAAAGACATCAATATTGCTCTTTGATTCAATGAGCGCACCAGTGACATCTGTCGCTAAGTGCATGACATTTGCTAAGTGAAGAACAAATGGTGTTTCAGGAATGTTTGTTGACGAACAAAATGGTTCGAGAGCATCTGCTACAGAACGAACTGCGTATTCGTGTTCTTCGAGATCTTTAGAAGACCGAGCAAGTGAGCCAGCTAGTGCTAGGTCGCGTTCGTCATCTCCTGATTTGCTGATTGTTCCTGCAAGTACGCGAGATGTAACCATTCCGCGCTTTAGACGGAGCAATAGTTCTGGAGTAGCACCGATTAGTCCTGCAACACTAAAAATCCACGTAGATGGATAAAGCGCAGAGAGTTTTTGTAGGGCTGCGCGCTCATCAATTGCACTTGTGGCAGTTGCAGTGAGGTCTCGCGCCATCACAACTTTTTCAATTTCTCCACTATGAATCTTTGCGACGGCTTGTGCGACGCGCGTAATCCAATGTTCACTCGCCAATCCATCTTGATTCCATGTAAATGAAGGCTTAGAAATCTCATCTGTTGATTCCAGGAGTTGCGGTTGAGATTGCGCACCTATCCATGTGATCCAAGAGTTTCCACTATTCATGCCTACGATGACTTTTGGAATAACTAGCACTGATTCTTCATCAGGTGAAAAAGAGAAAGACGTAAAGAGAATTGGTCCAGTTGCACTTCCTTGGACATTGTTTGTAATTGCGAATTTTTCTAGTTCTGAATGCCACCATGTACGTGCATCGTTAAAGCGGTTGGGACCTTTGACGGTTGTACTTGCATGTATTCCCCAACCAACAACTCCATCTCCACCACGCACCCATGAAAAATTATCGCCTTGTGGCAACAACTCTAAAAGTGGCAGGTGTTCGCCAAGGCGCACGGTAGTTACAGGAATGAGAGAAGGCATATGTATTTTTCTTATGAAATCTTTCGTTGCCCAAATTGCTGGCTGAGTGCAAGAAAGGTAGTTGCTATAGACATTTCGTGCACCCTTTCTTGAAGTTGTGGATGAGCCTACTCTGAAGCACAATAAGCCTATGTCCCGCGCCAATATGGATAAAAATCCTGCTGAAGTAGCCGCGATGTTTGATGCGGTCGCCAAGCGTTACGACCTAGTCAATGACATTTTGAGCCTCGGGCAGACAAGAAGATGGCGCAAAGCGACAACTGCGACAATCGCTCCAAAACCAGGAATGAAAATCTTAGATCTAGCCGCCGGAACTGGTTCAAGTTCAGAACCACTGCATGCAGCTGGTGCAGATGTTATCCCCGCAGATTTTTCAGATGGAATGCTTGAAGCAGGTCGACGTGCGCGTCCACACTTAAAATTTACAAAGGCAGATGCACTTAACTTGCCATTTGAAAATGAAACTTTTGATGTCGTAACAATTTCTTTTGGTTTACGAAACACATCAGATATGGACAAAGCACTCAGTGAAGCAAAACGAGTAACTAAAAAAGGTGGCTCACTTGTTGTTGCAGAATTTTCTTCACCTACCTTTAAGCCATTTCGCATTGTCTATATAAATTATTTGATGAAGGCGCTGCCAGCGATTGCATCGAAAACATCATCTAATCCCGATGCCTATGTTTATCTTGCCGAATCAATTCGGGCATGGCCCGATCAGGCGGCGCTCGCGGCCCGAATTGCCCAAGCCGGCTGGTCTCAAGTGGGCTGGCGTAATCTAAGCGGTGGGGTTGTCGCAGTTCACAGAGCTATCAACTCCTGACGCGGTCAAAAGTACTTCTTCGGCACTCTAAGATTTGGACATCATGACTGGCGCATCTAACCCATACGTACCGATTTTGGTCATCGGAGCCATTGGCTTCGGTTTCGCGATTATCTCGGTTGCAGCAGGTGCACTCACTGGACCAAAGCGCTACAACAGAGCCAAGTTAGATGCTTACGAATGCGGAATCGAACCATCACCATCTGCAATTCAAGGTGGACGTTTTCCAGTTAAGTACTTCTTAACTGCGATGCTTTTTATTATTTTTGATATTGAAATTGTTTTCCTTTATCCATGGGCAGTGACTTTTGATGAACTCGGTCTCTTCGGACTAGTTGAAATGGCAATCTTCATCGGAACTGTCTTCGTAGCTTTTGCTTACGTATGGCGCCGCGGCGGATTGGATTGGGATTAAACATGGGTCTAGAAGAAAAATTACCGAGCGGATTCGTTCTCACAACAGTTGAAAAGCTTGCGGGATACATGCGCAAGAACTCATTGTGGCCAGCCACATTTGGTCTTGCTTGTTGTGCAATTGAAATGATGGCAGTTGGTTCTGCTGCGAAGTACGACATTTCACGCTTTGGTATGGAAGTTTTCCGCGCCTCACCACGTCAAGCAGATCTCATGATCGTTGCTGGTCGCGTATCAAATAAAATGGCCCCAGTTCTTCGCCAAATTTATGATCAAATGGCAGCACCAAAATGGGTTCTTGCAATGGGTGCGTGTGCATCTTCAGGTGGAATGTTTAACAACTACGCAATTGTTCAAGGCGTAGATCACGTTGTTCCAGTTGATATTTATCTTCCAGGTTGTCCGCCCCGTCCAGAAATGTTGATGGATGCAATCCTTAAGTTGCACACAAGCATTTACGACGAGAAGCTCGGACCAAACCGCGAAGCAGTCATTAAGTCAGTAGAAGAAGCAGCGCTCAACGCACTTCCTACTCACCAAATGAAGGGATTGCTTGCCTAAATGAGCGATCACGGAATGTTTGGTGCACAAGGCACAGGAGACACATCTGGTTACGGCGGATTAGTACGCACCCCTGCAGCAACTGGTTCAAGTGAGCGCCCATATGGTTCTTATTTTGATGATGTTGCAGATGATTTAGAGCGTGCATACCCTGGTTTTTCAGATGCCATCGAACGTGTTGTGGTTGATCGCGGCGAACTAACTCTTCACGTAAAGCGCGAAAAACTCGTTGAAGTATCAAGGATTCTGCGCGATTCACTTAAGTTTGAAATGTGCATGGGTGTTTCAGGAGTTCACTATCCAGAACAAACTGGTCGCGAGTTACATGCGGTCTATCCATTGCTTTCAATTACAAATAATCGACGTATTCGTCTAGAAGTTTCTGTTCCTGATAACGATGCACATATTCCATCTGTTGTAGAAGTATGGGCAGGAAATAACTGGCATGAACGTGAAACTTTTGACATGTTCGGAATTATTTTTGACGGACATCCAGGACTTACAAGAATTTTGATGCCAGATGATTGGCAAGGCCATCCGCAACGCAAAGATTATGCGCTGGGTGGAATTTCAGTTGAATACAAAGGCGCAACGATTCCAGCACCTGATGAGCGCAGGTCATACCGATGACAACATTTACAGATCCATATTCATCATCACGCGAAACCACAGAAGGCACAGTCTTCTCGGTTACTGGTGGCGACTGGAACGAACTCGTTACAGAAATTGGTGCAACTAAAGAAGAACGCATCGTTGTAAATATGGGACCACAGCACCCATCAACTCACGGCGTGCTCCGTCTAGTTCTAGAACTTGAAGGCGAAACAGTTACTGAAGTTCGTTGCGGAATTGGATACCTTCACACAGGTATTGAAAAGAACATTGAGTATCGCAGCTGGACCCAGGGCGTTACTTTCGTAACTCGTATGGATTATTTGTCTCCGCTCTTTAACGAGACTGCATATTGTTTAGCAACTGAAAAACTTCTTGGAATTACTAATGACGTTCCAGAGCGTGCATCTGCAATTCGTGTATTGATGATGGAACTCAATCGAATTTCTTCACACATGGTTGCACTCGGCACGGGCGCTCTCGAACTCGGAGCAATTACTCCGATGTTCTTTGCATTCCGCGAACGCGAACGAGTCCTAGATATCTTCGAAATGATCTCTGGTTTGCGCATGAATATGGCCTACATCCGTCCAGGTGGAGTTCAGCAAGATCTTCCAGCCGGTGCCACACAAAAGATTCGCGAAACCGTTAAAGAAATGCGTAAAGCATTTAAAGATAACTCAACACTTTTGATCGGTAATTCAATCTGGATGAAGCGCACCGAAGGTATTGGTTACCTAGACCTTGCGGGATGTACAACTCTTGGAATCACAGGACCGGTGTTGCGTTCAACTGGTCTTCCTTGGGATCTTCGCAAAACGCAACCATATTGCGGCTATGAAAATTATGATTTTGATGTTGTAACTACTGATACATGCGACGTGTACGGTCGATTCTTAATTCGCATGAACGAATTAGAACAATCACTTCGTATCATCGAACAAGCATGCGACAAGATCGACAAACTTGCCGGTGCACCAGTCATGGTTGAAGATAAGAAAATTGCGTGGCCTGCACAATTAGCGATGGGTGGCGATGGACTCGGTAACTCACTTAATCACATCCGCGAAATCATGGGCACTTCGATGGAATCACTTATCCATCACTTTAAATTAGTTACAGAAGGTTTCCGCGTTCCAGCCGGTCAGGTTTATGCAGCTGTTGAATCACCACGCGGTGAACTCGGTGCTCACATTGTTTCTGATGGCGGAACACGTCCTTATCGCATGCACTTCCGCGAACCATCTTTTAACAATTTGCAGTCAACAGCTGCAATGTGTGAAGGCAGCATGGTTGCCGACATCATCGGCGCTGTTGCTTCTATCGATCCTGTTATGGGAGGTGTTGATCGCTAATGTTTTCTGATCAAGATCT
>CAZNWM010000018.1:0-20298 GCA_964576975.1 uncultured Candidatus Planktophila sp. | reverse complement strand
ATCATGGACATGGGTTAAATCTTAAGGGGCGAAGATTAAAAAGTGTGGGATTTACAGAGTCGCCAAGATTGCTTCGATGTCATTGATTTTTGTCCAAGGATTAACGATTGCAAATCGCAATATTGGCTGACCTCTGTCAGCTGATGGTGGGATAAATCCAATCTGGTCGGCTAATAATTTATCGCTCCACTCTTGATATTGCGCAGCGCTCCAACCTGGGCGAGTAAAAGCAACAATCGAAAGTTCTGGTTCGTAAAGGAGTTCGAGATTTGGATGTTTTTTAACTAAGTCTGCTGCATGTGCTGCGACATCCATTGTTGCTTGCATTGCATCTGCATAAGCATCTGTTCCGTGTGCTGCCAGCGAAAACCAAAATGGTAAACCACGTACACGCCTTGTTAAGTGAATTGCATAGTCAGATGGATTCCAAGAGCCATCATGAAGTGTTTCTAAGTACGTTGCGTGTTGCGTGTGAGTCTCACGTGCTAATTCTGGATTGCGGTAAACAAGTGCACACGCATCAAAGGGAGCAAATAACCACTTGTGCGGATCAACAATAAAAGAGTCTGCTTTTTCTACGCCGTTAAATTTCGCACGAACTTTGGGGGCGCAGAGCGCAGCCAAACCATAAGCCCCATCAACATGGAACCAGATATTGCGATCATGTGCGACATCTGCAATTGAATTGATGTCATCAATAATTCCTAAGTTAGTGGTGCCTGCTGTTGCCACAACGGCAAAGACTCGTGCTGTGCCGCTTGCATGAAGTGCATCGATTTCGCGAGCAACATCTTCTCCATGCAGCTTACGATCCGTGCGGGTAGCAATCTTTAGAACATCAACATCCATGACATTTGCAGCCGAAGCAATCGATGAATGAGCTTCTTCACTACATGCGATTACCCAACGAGTTGCGTGTGGAAACTTCTTGCGCCCTTCTGCGCGAGCTACGACTAGTGCGGATAAATTGCCGATTGTTCCGCCTTGCACGAAAACTCCACCAGCAGTTGCTGGCAATCCTGCTAAATCAATAAGCCATTGCAGTGCTTGGTTTTCTGCAAATACAGCGCCCGCACCTTCTTGCCATGAGCCGCCATACAAAGCACTTGCACCAACGACTAGGTCAAATAAGTTTGCGAGTTCGCTAGGTGCAGATGGAATGAAAGCTAAATAGCGCGGATGATCTGTTGAAATACACGCTTTTGCTAAAACATCAGTGAAAACTTTTAAAGCTTCACTCCCGCCCAAACCCCTAGCTGTAATTGTGTTTCCAACTTCGCGAAACAAATCTGCTTCCGTGCGGGGACCATCTAATGGAGGATCGCTCTTTAATCGTTCGAGGCTATAGGCAAGAATTTCATCCGCAAGGCTTTCAACTTCAGGAGTGAACTCATGCATCCGCTTCTGCTCGCTTTACGATATTTCTAATCATCGTAGGAAAAACCAAAGTATGAAGAGGGGCAATTGAATACCAATACAACTGGCCACCTAATCCGCGTGGGACAAATGATGCGTCTTGCAAAATTCGTGTTTTACCTTCGTGTGTATCAACTCTAAATTCGAGCCACGCTTTTCCAGGCAAAACCATTTCGGCATATAACTTCATATGCACACCATGTTCAATTTCTTCTACACGCCAAAAATCTAAACTGTCTCCGACTCGTAAATTGTCAGGGTCACGGCGACCGCGGCGCAAGCCAACTCCACCGAAGAAGCGATCAATAACTCCACGTGCCCACCAGAGAAAATCTGATCCGTACCAACCGTTGTCACCACCAATACCTTCGATGTGTTTCCAGACAGTTTCAGCAGATGCAGTTGTCAATGCTTCGCGATGATCTCTTAAAACCATTTCGCCAGCCCACTCGGGATCACCTTGTGCTTTTTGCCATGGCGCAGTTGGAGTTGATGCATCAGACCAACGGGTTTCTACGTTGTGATCATTTGTTCGAGTAAGCGCTAACTTAATCGAATCTTCTACATTTAATAATCCTTCGGGTGGCGGTGGAATAAGTGCATCCACGCTCTTGTTTTTATCCGCCACAACTTCGCTGATTAGTGAACCAACTAGTGGACGTGCAAGAGATGTTGGAACCGGTGTTACTAGACCAATCCATAAACTCGAAAGATTTGGTGTAAGCACTGGAACCTTAATAATCCAACGTCTACGCAGACCTGATAACTTTGCAAACTTCTGCATCATGTCCGCATATGACAAGACTTCGGGTCCACCAATATCAAAGACTTGATTGACTGGTTTTTCGAGCACTGCAGCTTTACGCAAGTAATACAAAACATCGCGAACAACAATTGGTTGAGTTAAATTGGAGACCCATTTTGGCGTCGTCATAATCGGCAAACGGTGCGTGAGGTGACGCAACATTTCAAAGGATGCTGAACCAGAACCGATAATGATGCCTGCACGAAATTCGAGAACTGGAACAGATGTTGATGCCAACTCTTTGCCGGTTTGCACCCGTGAGGCTAGGTGCTTACTGCTGTTCTTATCATTTGCAATTCCGCCCAAATAAATTATTTGAGAGACGCCAGCACGTTCTGCTGCCTGCGCAAATGTGCGCGCCATTTCTGATTCGATAGCTGTGAAATCCACACCAACATTTATTGAGTGCAAAAGATAAAAAGCAGTATGAACGCCGGTGAGTGCTCTATCTAAATCAGCAGCACTTGTTGCATTTCCGACAACGATATCGACGTCATCGGCCCATGTACGATCTTGTACTTTGATTCGATCACGAACTAAGACCCGCACATCGTGTCCATCAGCTAATAAAGTGCGGACAAGTCGCCCACCTACGTATCCGGATGCGCCAGTAACTAGGTACTTACGCTTTTGATTCTGCTGACTCATGGTTCAGAGCCTAGACTTAAGCCAAGAAATCCAACACTCGAAAGAGGCGACATGACAAAACCACGCGTTGTAATTCTCGGCGCCGGCTTTGGCGGATTAACCGCTGCCAGAGAACTCAGTGATCATGCTGATGTCACCGTTGTCGATCGCCATAACTTTCAAACTTTCTTACCCTTGCTCTACCAGGTTGCATCCGCTGGCTTAGCCGCAGACCACGTTGCACACCCTGTGCGCGGTGCACTTCGCAAATCTGGTGCGCAATTTCGAATGGGTTCTCCAATAACTGTTGATCACAACAATAAGACTGTAAAAATCGATAGCTCTGAAGTTCTTCCATTTGATCATTTAATTATTGCCCTCGGTTCTGCCACTGCTGACTTTGGGGTTAAGGGTGTTACCGAATTTGCACTCGGAATGAAGAGCGTGCATGAAGCTCTTACTATTCGCGCAGAAGTTATGCGCCGCTTTGAAGATTTATGTCGCTTCCAAGATGACACTGCGTTCACCATGGCCGTAGTTGGTGGCGGACCAACAGGCGTTGAAATGGCTGGCGCATTTGCTGAATTAGTTCGCGGACCACTTAGTAATGATCAAGCAGCTGCTGCTGCCAATATCAAGATTGTTTTAATCGAAGCAGGACCTCGTTTGTTACCAAGTTTTTCTCCAGCTCTCTCTGCTCGCACTAAGAAAGATCTGGAAAAACTCGGTGTCAACGTCATGCTAAATACTGCAGTGGAAGAAGTAACTAATTCTTCAATCAAGATCACAGGTGCTCCAGAGATTCCAGCACAAGTAACAATTTGGGCTGCAGGAGTTAAGGGCGAACCAACCGCGTCCAAGCTAAACCTTCCACTGATCTCAACTCGAATCGATGTAGAAAACTCTCTTCAAGTTAAGAACTATCCGCACATCTGGGCGATAGGTGATATTTCTGGATTTAAAGATGCCAATGGAAAGTTTTTGCCGATGGTTGCACCCGTTGCTTTGCAACAGGGACGCTTCGTAGCAAAGCAGATAATTAATCTTGCACAAAACAAAGCAGTGAAGTCCTTTAAATATCGCGATAAAGGATCCATGGCAACTATTGGTCGCCACAAAGCAGTTGTTGAGGTTGGTAAGTTCAGAATGACTGGCGTGCTTGCTTGGTATGCATGGCTCTGGTTGCACCTTTTCTACTTACTCGGTGGTCGCAACAAGATTGGCACAATGGCTGACTGGACTTGGAACTATCTAACTTTTGATCGCGGCAACCGCCACATTATGGATTCCATTTAATGCAGCGCAATATCAACCTGCGCGGTCATGATGTCTTTACATTTCAATGGTCAAGGCGCGGTGAAGCACTCGTAATTTTGCACGGCGGCCTGAGCCATAGTGAAAAGACAAAGAAATACCTGTTGCCAGCCCTTAAGCGAAATTTCAAGGTTTTTGCATATGACCGCACCGGCCACGGTCGCACTGCTAATCAAAAGGGCAGCTTTCACTTTAACTTTCAGACTAAAGAGCTCATCGCATTCTTAGAAGATGTAGTTAAGGAACCGGCCCATTTAGTTGGAATCAGCGACGGGGCAAACATTGCACTAATGGCAGCTATTGCTCGCCCAGAATTGATTCGCTCAGTAGTTTCTATCGGTGGAAATACAACAGCCGGACAGATTCGAATGAAGTTTGGAAAACCAGAAGTTTCACCAGAATCACAAGCCGAACATGATCGCCTATCCCCTGATCATCCATCTGAGTTAATCAAGAAGGTAAGCACTGCATTTAAAGTCTGGAAGAGCGAACCAAATATTGCAATAACAAAGTTAAAGAAAATAAAGTGCCCAGTACTTGTTCTTGCAGGCGATGATGATGTTCTTAGCGCAAAAGAATCAGAGAAGATCTATCAGTCAATTACTAATGCGCGCCTTGCCATTGTTCCTGGGGCATCACATGCTGTTATCAAGGAAAAAACAGAATTAGTTCAGGCGTTGCTAAAGGACTTTTATGCCAATCCAGATTATCCGCTGACCCAAGTACCAATTAGCCGAATTAACAATCGATAGGTGTAATCGCCCCGATTTCCTACCCCATTGACCCGCTTCTCCTGAATTCTGTGCGTAGAAAATGAGAGACACCCGCCTTCAAAGGGTTGCCTTACCGCCGCGTAGGTATGACCATTAACCCGGTGCGTTTTCCCTGATGCGGCCCCACGCCATGTCAGATCCGAGATCTCACGCTTCGTTCGCGCGAACGAAGGTCACCAAATTGTCCTCATGGAGGCTTAGTAAATGCTTGAATTAACAGCCAACCAGTGGAATACGCTTTATAACGTATTTTCATTTGGTTTGATTTCAATGCTTGCATGCACTGTTTACACACTCGTGTCACAGTCTCGTGTATTGCCTAAGTACCGTAACGCCCTTGTACTTTCATCAATGGTTACATTCATTGCTGGATACCACTACTGGAGAATCTTTGATTCATTCAAAGATGCATCAGATGGCTACAAGGTAGCAACAACAGGACCAGATTCATTCAACGAGGGATACCGCTACGTTGACTGGCTACTAACTGTTCCTCTACTTCTAGTTGAAGTTATTGCAGTACTCGCTCTTGCAAAGGCAGCATCATCTTCATTGATCAACCGCCTTGTACCAGCAGCAGTTGCAATGATCGCACTTGGTTACCCAGGTGAAATCTCAACAGATGACGGTACAAAGATTCTTTGGGGAGTTCTTTCAACAATTCCTTTCCTATACATTCTTTACGTATTGTTCGTTGAGCTCGGTAAGTCACTCGATCGCCAACCAGCAGGAGTTGCAGCGACAGTAGGTCGTCTACGTCTTCTTCTCATTGGTACTTGGGGCGTTTACCCAATCGCATATCTATTCCCACTGCTTAACATCACTGGAACAGATGCATTTATGTATCGCCAGATTGGTTACACAGTTGCAGACGTACTCGCGAAGTGCGTATTCGGTCTTACAATCTACAAGATTGCTAAGTTGAAGTCTGCTGCAGAAGGTATGTCAGAAGATAAGTAATACTCAATAAAAAACGGCCGCCAAGTCTGACTTGGCGGCCGTTTTTTATTTAACTTTTAATTTATAAATGAAAAAATAATAAGTCCCGCACCAACGATTAATCCAATTGTTTTTCCTGCTTGAGTTTCAAGCCATGCCAAGCCCACTTTTGTAAATGCCAGTACGAGTGTGATTACACCGCCGGCAATTAACACCAGGCTATTTGTCATCGCATTTGGATTGCTATCTTGATAACGCCAATTAATTAAGCCGAGTGCAATAAAGAGATATCCGGCCCAACGGGCATTTGATTTAACCATGAGCCCCCCGTCAGGATTGAACTGACGACCTACGCATTACAAGTGCGTTGCTCTACCACTGAGCTAGGGAGGCCTTTCGTGCTGCGCAATTATGGCAGGAGATTACAAAATCTAGAAATCGAGCCGAGGTTAGTGCGCCGCTGGCCACGACGTCAGCGATGTGTATTTACCGCTTCGTCCATCACCTGAAGAGCGTCCGCGAATTCTGCGCCACACCCATGGAAGTGCAAAAGAAACAAACCACCACAACGTCAATAACTTTCTAGCTATCCAAGGCTTCTTCTTTGATGGAATAAGTGAAACTTTCCAATTTGAATCAAATGGCGCACCAATTCGTTCGAGTACTGCCTGTGCAACTCTGTAATGACCCGTTTGATTTAAATGCAAGCGATCAAAAGCTAACAAGTTTGGATTAGATGATTGTGGGTCCATGGATGCATCCATAATCATTAGGCCAAACTTTTCTGCAACTTCGCGAACGATTGAATTAAATGAACTCATGCGTTCTTCCCACACAGCTGATGCTTTACCGCCATTGCCATTCTTTTCTAGAACGGTAAAGAGAATCAGAGTCGCACCACTTTGAACTAGTTGGGTTACTGCCCTTACATATGCAGTTCGAACTACATTGCGATCAAAATTTGGGCGAAGCGCATCGTTGGCACCTGCGTGAAAGGAAACAAGAGTTTGCGGACCATCAATTAGTGGCAGAGCCAACGGCACTTGATCTTCTAAAACTTGCAGAACTAATTTGCCACGTATCGCAAAGTTTGCGTACTTAAACTCTGGCGTTTGTGCAGCCAGCACATCGGCAACACGATCTGCCCACCCGCGGTATTTGCCGTTGATGATTTCATCGCTCATTCCTTCAGAGAATGAGTCGCCCAAAACTATAAAACGTGTGTATTGCATTTAACTCTTCCTACTTCTTTCTTCGAGCCTCATCAACCCAGAAGAGCGCAATTGAGGTCGCAACACTTGCATTGAGTGATTCAGTTGTGGCGCTCATTGGAATTGAAACTACAAGGTCACATTTTTCGCGAACTAGTCGAGATAAACCTTTTCCTTCGCTGCCAACAACAATCATGATTGGCTCAGTTGCAACTTTCATCTCTGACAAAGTCACATCTGATTCGCCATCTAGACCAACTACAAAACAACCCATTTTCTTCGCATCCTCTATGGTGCGTGCCATATTGGTTACTTGCGCAACCGGAATACGGGCGGCAGCTCCTGCTGATGACTTCCAGGCAGATGCAGTCATTGCGGCTGCGCGGCGCTCTGTCATGACAACTCCTGCAACACCAAATGCAGCTGCGCTTCGAACAATTGCACCCAAGTTACGTGGATCTGTAACGCCATCTAGTGCAACGATTAACGCTGGATACTTTGCGCGTTCGCTAATTTCTTGGAATGACGAGTATTGGTATGGCTTAATCGCAAGAATAATTCCTTGGCTATTTGCAGAGATGCCTTCGATTTCTGCGCGGTGCACTTCTCGAATTGGTAATCCAAGGTGCAGAGCAAGTTGTAGTGATTCTGCAACGCGATCATCAACATCGATACTGCGTGCAACCATTAATTCAGTTGCAGGAACAGCAGCACGTAAAGCTTCTAGTACGGCGTTACGACCAGAGACAATTTCACCTTTTGGTTTTTCCATACGAGCAGAGCGCGCGCCGGATGATGGTGAACGCTTTTCTGCAGCTTTCTTTCGTTTAGCAGCTGCGTGATATGGACGATCTTCTGCTTTAGGTGTTGGACCTTTACCTGTAAGACGACGTTTGTTATTGCCACCAGTGCCACCTGACGGACCTTTTTTAGATCCGCGCACTGCGCCTTTGCGTTCTGAATTACCGGCCATTTATTTACTGCCTTCTGTTGGTGTTGCATTTGATGTAATCGACCAACGTGGCCCTTGTGCAGTGTCTTCAATTGAAATTCCTAGTGCAGCCAAACCATCGCGGATTGCATCAGAGGCCGCAAAATCTTTACGTTCACGTGCTGCAGTGCGTTGAGCAAGTGCAAGCTTGATTGTTCCATCGAGGGCTGCAGATAAATCCGTTGCACCAGATTGAGCAAATGCTGAATCAAATGGATCGCAACCGAGTACTTCTAGTGCGCCACGAATCTCATTTGCGTGTTGTGCGATTGCTTTTTTGTCGCCATCTGTAATTGCTGTATTTCCTAGGCGAAGCGATTCAGAGATGCCAGCAAGTGCTGTCGGCACTGCTAAATCATCATTCATTGCATCGGTAAAAGCAGCGTTAACAACTGGCGTTGGTTCGGTGCCAAGAATTTCAACCGAGCGTTGTAAGAAGGATTCGATTCGGCGAAATGCAGTTGCAGACTCTTCGAGTGCTCCCATAGAAAACTCGAGCATTGATCGATAGTGCGCGCCGCCTAAATACCAACGTAATTCAATTCCGCGAACTGACTTGAGTAGCTCGGCTACTTGAAGTGAGTTACCCAGTGACTTACTCATTTTTTCACCAGATGCTGTAACCCAGGCGTTGTGCATCCAAAGTTTTGCAAATGGATATCCAGCTGCCTCTGATTGTGCAATTTCATTTTCGTGGTGTGGGAAAACTAAATCTAATCCGCCACCATGAATATCAAATGCTTCACCTAAATATGTGTGCGCCATTGCAGAACATTCGAGGTGCCAACCAGGACGACCTGCGCCCCACGGAGTTGGCCATGATGGATCTCCTGGCTTTGCAGCTTTCCATAATGCGAAATCTCGTGGATCTTTTTTATATGTTTCATCGGCGTCCGCTGCCGGTTGTAGATCATCTAGTTTTTGTCTTGAAAGTGTCAGGTAAGAAGTTAGTTTGCGAACTTCTAGATACACATCGCCATTGCCAGGTGCGTAAGCAGCGCCACGTTCGATGAGTTTTTGCATGAGCTCAATCATCTGCGTGACGTGGCCAGTTGCACGTGGTTCATACGTTGGCGGCATTACGTTAAGCGCTGCATAAGCATCAGAAAATGCGCGCTCGTATTTCATAGCAACTGCCCACCACGGCATTTCTTCGTGAACAGCTTTGTGCAAAATCTTGTCATCGATATCTGTGACGTTACGGATAAAAGTTACGTCATAACCACTCTTTGTGAGCCAACGGCGCAAGATGTCGAAGTTAACTCCGCTACGAACGTGACCAATGTGTGGTGGTGCTTGAACGGTTGCACCGCAGAGATAAATCGATGCATGGCCATCTTTGATTGCTTTAAATGGTGCGGTGGTTCGCGTTAATGTGTCATATAAATGTAGCGAACTCATTGGGCAATTCTACCCTTGCTTAATGAGTAAAGCAGACGCGATAGCAGCGATACCGCGACCTTCACCCGTTAAACCCATGCCATCAGTTGTTGTTGCAAGTACAGAAACATTCGCTCCACCCAGGGCTGCAGATAACGCAGTAATTGCTTCACTGCGACGTCCTGCAAGCTTTGGGCGATTACCAATTATTTGAACAGTGACGTTAGAAATTGCGTATCCCGCAGCTGAAACTCTTTGAAGTGTTTCTTTCAAAAGCGTCACACCTGAAGCTCCTGCGTACTCTGGTTTATCGGTACCAAAGTTTGTTCCAAGATCTCCAAGTTGGGCGGCTGCAAATAAAGCATCGCAAATGGCATGTGCTGCAACATCGCCATCAGAGTGGCCATCGACGCCGATTTGATCAGGCCATAGCAAACCTGCCAACCATAATTGGCGACCTTCTGCGAATGCATGCGCATCGACACCAACACCAGTTCTAAACAATGATGACGAACCAATCATTGATAACGCACTTGCTAAATCCGTTGGAGTCGTAATTTTTAACGCACGCTCTTCGCCCTTAATGATCAAAACTTTGTGACCAATCGCTTCTACAAGTGCGCCATCATCGGTTGCATCCGCACCAGTTGCATGGGCTTTTTTCAAAACATCTAAATCAAAGCCTTGTGGAGTTTGGACTCGGCGCATAGTTGTGCGATCTGGCGTAGAAGTGACGTGACCATTGCCATCAATGCTCTTTACGGTATCGATTAGTTCGAGGCCAGGAATAACTGCAACTTCGCCTTTTTCAAGTGAGGCTAAAACTCGCTGCGCTAACTCTGTTGTAGCAAGTGCGCGCGCAGCATCATGGACTAAAACAAACTTTGCGTTGCCAGAAAGCGCAGCGATACCTGCTCGCACACTGTCAGATCGCGTTGCACCGCCAACAACGACAGTGATGTCGCTGCCAACTAATTCTTGTATTTGTTTTTCATATCCTGCTGGTGCGCAAATAACGATTTCAGATGCGACGGGTGTTAAAGCGGCAACAGCGTGTTCGATAAGTGTGCGATTGCCTAGAGTAATAAGTGCTTTAGGAAGTGTGGCGCCAAATCTTTCGCCACTGCCAGCGGCTGCAATGATGGCCGCACACTGGCTCATTTGTTTCCCCAACTACGTTGAAATTTAAACCAAATTAAGAAGCGAGAACCTCATCGAGGATAACTGCTGCTTTTTCTTCATCTGTGCGCTCTGCAAGTGCGAGCTCAGAGATTAAAATCTGCTTTGCTTTTGCAAGCATGCGCTTTTCGCCAGCTGAAAGTCCACGATCTAGATCGCGGCGATAAAGATCGCGAACAACTTCGGCGACCTTAATAACATCACCAGATGCCAACTTCTCGAGGTTAGCCTTGTAACGGCGTGACCAGTTTGTTGGTTCTTCTGTATATGGCTGACGCAAAACATTAAATACACGATCAAGTCCGGCGCTATCTACAACGTCACGAACGCCGACTAGGTCAACGTTTTCTGCTGGAACGCGAACTGTGAGGTCGCCTTGTGCAACCTTTAGAACGAGGTAGGTCTTCTCTTCGCCTTTAATAACTCGAGTTTCGATGGCTTCGATAAGTGCTGCTCCGTGATGAGGATAAACAACGGTTTCGCCGACCTTAAATGTCATGTGTTGCCCTTCGTTAGGGGCTAATAATACCAGCCATTTATGGGGTTAGTCACCTCGAGTTTATGCGTGCAAAAACGCCCTTTTGCCATGAGAGAATAAAGCCACTACATCTTGACAAATACAAAAACTTTATTTTTCAAAGTACTTGGAGATTAGAAATGCGTCTTCGCACAATCGTTACACCACTGATAATTGCTGCTCTTGCAATCTCTTTAACTGGTTGTGGCGCTGGTCCTAATGCGACAACTCGATTAACCAAAAAAGTAACGGATGGTCAAGAAGCAGAGATTAAGAAGGATGCAAACAAAATCATTCTTAGAAACTTTGTATTAGTGGCACTGCAAGATGGTTCTGCAGTTGTGGTTGGAACAGTCATTAACCGCGGTGAAAATGAAGACGCACTCCTTGCGATAGCAATTCCTGGCATTCAGGCACAAATCACAGGAACCAGCACAATTGCTCCAAATGGCGTAATAACTTTTGAAGGCGATATTGCGAATGTAAAAGCAGTTATCCCTGGCGCTAACTTAAAGCCAGGAACTCATACAGATCTATCACTATTTTTTGGTAACGCTGGTGAAATTACTCTAGATGTTTTGGTTCAAAAGCCAGAGGGAATCTACGAAGGAATTACTTCTCAAGCTTCCATCTTGTAACCAAGACCGCGAACGGTCTGAATGATTACTGGATTGGCTGGATCTGCTTCAATCTTTGAACGCAATCTCTTGATGTGCACATCTAACGTCTTTGTATCTCCCACATAATCACTGCCCCATACGCGATCAATTAACTGCATACGAGTCAGCACGCGACCAGCATTTCGCATGAGAAATTCGAGTAATTCAAACTCTTTGAGTGGAAATGAAACGCTCTCGTTATTGATACTAACCAAGTGACGTTCGACATCCATGCGAACAGGACCAGCAGTGAGAACTCCAGTTGTGCCTTCATTGAGTGAAATGTCGCCTTGGCGACGCAGCACAGCGTTAATGCGCGCCACTAATTCGCGAGACGAGTACGGCTTAGTTACATAATCATCTGCGCCGAGTTCGAGGCCTACGACTTTATCTACTTCTGAGTCTTTTGCAGTCAACATGATTACTGGAACATTGCTGCGCGTACGCAATTGTTTACAGACTTCTGTGCCCGATAGTCCTGGCAACATAAGGTCTAAAAGCACAAGATCTGCGCCATTTTTATCGAATTCCACAATCGCATCAGGACCTGATGCCGCTACTGCAACATCAAAGCCTTCTTTGCCTAACAAATAACTTAAGGCTTCTGAAAAGGACTCTTCATCTTCAACAACAAGAATTCGCGTCATGCTGATTTCTCCTTTTCAGATTTTTCGATTAGCGCAGAGTGTGGCAGACGTATCGTGAAAGTACTTCCTGCACCTTCAGCGCTCCATACAGACACATCTCCACCGTGATTGGTAATCACGTGTTTAACGATTGATAAACCAAGTCCTGTACCACCAGTTTGCCGTGATCGTGCCGGATCGACTCGATAGAAACGTTCGAAGATTCTCTCTAAATCTTTTTCTGGAATACCGATGCCTTGATCTGTCACCGCAATCTCAATTAAATTATTGAGACGCTTTTCAGTAATGCTCACTTGCGTGCCATCAGGACTGTAATTAATAGCATTTTCAATCAGGTTGCTAATTGCCATCTCCAGTTGTGCTTTGTCTCCAAGTACTTGCGCATGAAGAGATGGAGAAAATTGGATAGAAATCTTGCGTGCTTCAGCAGATAATTTAGAGTCATCAATGGCTTGACTAATTAAATCCGTAATGTCGACACCTTTTGCGCCAACTAGTGGATCATCACTTTGTAGGCGAGAGAGATTGATGATCTCTTGCACTAATTCAGATAGTCGGCGAGCTTCAATCTGCATACGCGATGCAAATTTTGTGACTGCCTCAGGATCTTCGCTTGCGCCCATCACGGCTTCACTGAGTAATGAGAGTGCGCCAATTGGCGTTTTCAACTCGTGCGAAATGTTGGCGACGAAGTCCCGGCGCACCGCGTCAAGGCGTCGATATTCACTGTCATCGAAAATCAAAACGAGAGCCAGGCCTTCACTGCCAACAAGTGATACTCGTACCAATACGTCATGTGTACCTGCTCCGACTGGACCTCGTGGGAGTTCTAGTGTTGCTTCTTGGTACTCAGTTGATCGTCTTGCCGCGCGCACAAGGTTAAGAATTTGCTCAGAGTTCAATTTGTTGTCACGGATTAATCCAAAGGAATCTATTTCGCGTGAATTCTTAACAACAATTTCACCAGGCTGTAATAGTAAATACTCTGCATCGATAACATCTAAAACATTAACTAAATAATCTGGAACAGAAAGTGAACGCGCGTCATCAGATAATCCTTCTTTTTTCCAACGCATTGACACGCCCCTATCGTAGAGATGAAATCCGTAGCCTTCACAATGCCCGCATCGTGCCCCTCATGAAATGGGCACTCTTAACATGGTGTTCAGCAAGTGTTAACTTTGGGTTTTAGAAAAGAGCGGTTTTCGGTATACCGTTAGCCCATGCGCGACGCTTTCCATGACGATTTGGACTCAATCGAAGCCACACTCGTCGAAATGGCACAACTCGTAAACCGTGCAATGGAGCGCGCAACAACTGCTCTTTTAACATCAGATTTGAAACTTGCTGAAGAAGTTATTTCAGAAGATGATCGCATCGATGAAATGCAGCACGAACTAGATAATAAAACTCTTAACGTGATGGCACGCCAACAACCCGTAGCCCGCGACCTTCGTACTCTTGTGACATCACTTCGCATGAGTGCAGACCTTGAGCGTATGGGCGATCTTGCTCACCACATCGCAAAGCTTGCTCGTATGCGTTATCCAAATTGCGCGGTTCCAGAAGAACTACGTCCAGCATTTAAAGATATGGGCGCAGTCGCACATCGCATTATCGATAAGGTCGGAAAAGTTATTGATCAGCATGATTCCGTAGGTGCAATCGAACTAGATCAAGATGATGATGAGATGGACAAGCTTCATCGTTACTTACTTGCAACTATGCAAAATGGTCAGTGGCCACACAGTATTGAGATGACTATTGATATCACTCTGCTCGGTCGTTATTACGAGCGTTGTGCAGACCATGCAGTATCAATTGCCAAACGTGTCTACTTCTTGGTCAACGGCGAATACGCCACCGAATAAATCTATTTCTTACCCTGGTTGGCAACGGCAGCGATTGCCTCAGCGGCCGCAGCAGGATCTAAATACTCTCCACCGTTTTTAACAGGTTTCAAATCTTTATCTAATTCGTAATACAACGGGATTCCAGTTGGGATATTTAATCCTGCAATATCAGCATCGCTAATTCCATCTAGGTGCTTAACGAGTGCGCGCAATGAATTGCCGTGGGCTGTAACCAAAACGGTTTTTCCGCTTAACAAATCTGGCGCAATGTTTTCGTGCCAGTACGGAAGCATGCGAGTGACAACATCTTTTAAGCACTCTGTCTTTGGAAGATCGCTACCAAGTCCTGCATAACGTGGATCTTTCGCCTGACTAAATTCTGAACCATCTTCGATTGGTGGTGGAGGCACGTCAAAAGAGCGACGCCATAATTGGAATTGTTCTTCACCGTATGCAGCAAGGGTTTCCTTCTTATCTTTTCCTTGCAGTGCACCATAGTGACGTTCATTCAAACGCCATGAACGTGAAACCGGAATCCAATGACGATCACACGCATCAAGTGCTAATTGCGATGTATGAATCGCGCGGCGTAGCAAAGATGTGTGCACTAAATCTGGCAATAAACCGCGTTCGGCCAAAAGCACGCCGCCACGCTTTGCTTCTGCTTCACCGGATGCTGATAAGCGGACATCAACCCAACCTGTAAACAAGTTCTTTGCATTCCATTCGGATTCTCCGTGGCGCAAAAGAATGAGTTTGATTGTCATATGAGTATCTTAAATGAAGTGACGAGCAAACTCTAAATTTGCGAGTGATTCTCCGCGAGAAACTCTCCAAGCCCACTCTCGACGAATTGCATTTGCAAAACCAAGTTCGAGTAATGGATTAAATGACGAATCCGAATACTGCAATACAGCACCGAGCAAGCGATCGATTTCGCGATCTGTCACTGCATTAAGGGGCAAGCGACCGACAAGATAAATATCGCCAAGCGGATTGACTGCAAATGCAACGCCATACATGGATGCGTTCTTACTCATACACCAATTGTGAACACCAGCTTCGTTCTCATCTGGTTTGCGAATAACGAATGCGTTGATGCTTAATGAGTGATCGCCAACAACTAAAGCACAATGTGTCTGAAGCTTTGTTTCACCTGGCAAGGTAACTAGAAAAGTATTTTCGTCCCGGCGGTCATAATCAAGGTCATGTGAATCTAGAAATTCTTCAATAACAGCGCGGGGATCAATAGCCATTAGGCACCTGAAGTTTTACGGGCTTCGCGTGCATCAGAGAGCACGCGATCATAAATATCAAGGGTTCCGCGAGCAGTTGCATCCCAACCAAAGTGTGAAGCGTGCTCAATTGCACCGAGTGATAACAACACACGACGTTGTGGTTCTTGAATTAAACGCGCCAGAACAGATGACCACGCACGTGGATCGTGACCATCTACGAGTACGCCGGAAATACCATCTGCAACTGCTGTACGAAGTCCACCAACTGCAGTTGCAACAACAGGTGTTCCGCATGCTTGTGCTTCAAGGGCCACAAGACCAAAACTTTCAGAATAACTTGGCACACACACTAAATCAGCTGCGCGATACCAGTGTGGCAAATCAGCACGTGGAACCGGTGGTGCAAATCTGACAACATCTGAAATTCCAAGCCACGCAACTAATTCTTTTAGGCGCTCTACTTCTGAAGTATTTGCACCGGATGCTCCGCCAATAATGTTTACAACTAATTTTGGTCGCAATTGTGGTGAGTGCTTAATCATCTCTGATGTTGCACGGATCAGTAGTTCAGGACCTTTATGTGGCTGAATACGGCCGACGAAAGTAATCACGAGCGCATCTTGTGCCAAACCAACAACTTCGCGAGCAGCAGCGCGGCCGCCACCTGCAGTAAATGTATAAAGATCAACACCTGGGCTTACGACGTGCACATTGTCAGGACATGCGCTGTACAGCGAAACAAGGCTTGCAGCTTCGGCATCTGTGTTTGCAATCAAACCAGTGGCTGCTGCAACAACTTGTGTTTCACCTTGCACGCGAATCATTGGCTCTGGCATTTCACCTTCGGCCAAATTTAAATTCTTCACGCGAGCCATAGTGTGCATTGTGTGAACTAAAGGAATACGAAGCTTTTCTGCAGCAGGCATCGCTACTTTTCCTGAGATCCAATAATGCGAATGAATCACATCGTAAGAATCTTCACTCATAATCCGTGTAAATTCTTTAGATAATTCACCGATTAATTCGGGCAATCTCTCTTTTGTTACGCCATCGACAGGTCCAACATTTAAGTGTCGAACACGAACACCGGGAGAAATTTCTACGATATCTGCAACATCTTTATTTGTTCGACGAGTAAAAATATCTACTTGCACACCCATTGCTGCCATGCGTTCGGCGCTTTCGGTGACATAAATGTTCATGCCGCCAGCATCACCAATACCTGGTTGATCCAGTGGTGATGTGTGCACCATCAATGTGGCAATGCGACCATTCATGTGCCAAGTCTACCCGCGTGTTAAGCAGGCTCGTATAGAGCCAATAACCTCAGATCCTCCATAAACACGCTCAGTTCTATCTTCAACGCTGATACCAAACTCTGCCAATGCAGCAACCATCAAAGTTTCAAATGGACGAATAGATCCATCGCTAATCTTGAAAACAATTGTGCGTCCATCTGCAAGTGTTGCAACCTCAACGCCTTCGGCGCCCTCTTTCATAAACAATCCAGGAACTTCACGCATCAAACGCGTGGTCAATCTTTTTTCGCCTGCAACCATTTCAGGAAAATCTCTGCATGCCTGCACAACGCTTTGATGAATTGGATCTGTTGAAATTGTGATTGCGCGCATTGCGCGAGCAAGGCCGTGCAGTGAAAGTAGAAATAGCGGAGCACCGCATCCATCAGCACTTGTCAGTGAAACTTCTTCGCCAGCTAACGCTTCTAACTCTTTTTTGATTGCAATCTGCAGCGGATGCTGGGGATCTAAGTAATTAGCAGTTGGCCAACCGGCCGCAACACATGTAGCAAGCATTCCTGCGTGCTTTCCACTGCAATTCATCGCCAATCTAGTCGGTTCGTTATTTGCCCATGTGCGTCGCTCGATTTCACCAAGTGGCTTATCTTTTGCATTCTGTAAATCTTTTTCACTCATATTCACAGTTGCCAGAATTTCTAGCGCACCATCTTGATGCATTGCAGCCCCTGAATGACTGGAGCTAACGAGTGCTAATAAACGTGGTTCTAGTTTTAATCCTGAGCGAATCATCGCGCTGGTTTGAATCGATTTAATTGTCGAACGCGGATAGGTCAGTTGTGTTGGATCACCTTTGCTTAAGTGCACAGAGCCATCTGAGTTAAGCATGACAAAGTGCCCAGCATGAACAGATTCGACAACACCACTTCTGGTTAGTTCAGCAAGTACTTCGCCTATTGAAAACTTAGTCATTTGATCGTGGAAGTGATGACCAGATGTGTGCCTGTAACTCTTTTCCTTCTGCAGCCATGTCATATGCAAAGAAGAGTTCACCAGCAACTAAACCGTATAAGCGCACACCAGCTGTAACAATTTTTGCAGATGGCGCTGAATAACCTTGATCCATCACAAGTTGAATCTTTGGACCATCAAATTGTCCAACCCAACCTTCGGTGATGCCGGTGTTATGTGAAATCAAAACTTCTAAAACGTTATTTGGTTTAACGCGCCAAAAACCAGTTTCAGATGCACCGGGACGAATTACTTCGCCTTCTGCATCAATAATCCATGAACGTGAGTAATAAGATAAAAATGGACGGCCGTCGTGATTAAAAACAATTTCGTGTGCGTATTCAAATCCTTCAATGCCTGGATACTCACCGCGACCTTTTCCGCGCCATGTGCCGACTAACCACGCAAGCGGATTGAGATCTGGATGCAAACCTTCTGGAATTGTGAAAACCACTATCGCTGTCCCTTGAGGTATGTGCTGCGAATTCGAGCGCGTGCTTGGCGTTCTTTCCTGCGAATTGAATAAATCATGAGCCCAACACCCAATAAGAGTGCGGCAACGGCTAAAAGCACAGCGGCTGTGATCTCCATACCCGCTAGCGTACTTTAGAGTTGGAGTATGTCTCGCACAGCAAACCTCGTAATTAAATTAACTGCTGGCCTTGAAGCACCAGAACGCGTATCGCAGGCTTTCTCTGTTGCATCCGCCGCTCTTGCATCAGGTGTCAACGTTTCATTCTGGCTAACTGGTGATGCCGCCTACTTTGCAGTGCCAGGAAAAGCAGACAACTTTGAATTGCCACATGCTGCGCCCCTTGCAGATCAATTAGCAGCCCTCGTATCTGGTGCACGAGTTGTTCTGTGTTCACAGTGCGCAGTGCGCCGCAACATCAATGATGGCGATCAAATAAAAGGAATTGTTATTGAAGGCGCCGCATCATTTGTTGAAGAAATTACGCGCGAGAGTACGCAAGCTTTAGTTTATTAAGCAGGAACAATAATCTGCTGAATCGCAGGAATTCCATCAACAGTTAACTGTGCATCAACTGGTGTATTTCGCTTAATAACAGCAAGTGCAATTGTTCCAAGTTCGTGATGACGAGCCACTGTCCCGAGAAAACCAACCTTCACTTCGCCATTCATTACATCTGTGCCCTGCGGTGGTGAAGTAACAACGCTTCCATCTAAGTGCAGCAAAACAAGGCGACGTGGTGGATTTCCGAGGTTATAAATCTTTGCAACTGTCTCTTGTCCACGATAACAACCCTTGGCCATGTGCACAGCTTTATTGAGAACACCTAGCTCGTTTGGAATTGATTTGTGATCTGTTTCAAAACCAATGCGCACACGACCTGCTGCAACGCGCATCGCATCCAGTGCCCATGTGCCAACTTGTGTTGCGTTTTCACTAAAGACTTTGCGCATCTCATCTAATTCAGCGCGTGGCACAAGTGCGTATGGTCCACCCAAATCTGTCATCGCACCTGGTGCATGCAGCACAGCGAATTCAGAAGTTGCATCACGAACGTCGACTCGCAACATAAACTTCATTTTGTTCAGGTACTCAATCAAGGTCTGCTTGTAACCAGGATCTAAAACCAAAAACACTGTGTCGCCATCATCGACAACTAAAAATTGGTATTCGACGTGACCTTGCGGATCAAGAATTAAAGCCTCTTGCCATTGACCAGGTTGTAATTGTTCGTGGTGTTGTGTTGTCAGTGCGTGTAACCATGTCAGGCGATCCGCGCCCTTAATTGCAACGATATCCAAGTGAGATAAATCTGCCCACGCTGTGCCTGCTTCAAGTGCGCGTTGTTCTTTTACTGGTTCACCGAAATGCCAAATCGCGCCCTTATCTGGGCCATCTTCAACTAGAACTGCGCTCACTTCTGCTTAGCAACACATGCTGCGCATGTGCCATAAATTGCAAAGTGGGAAACATCTGTTTTAAATCCATAATCATCTGCAAGCGCGTTAACGAATTGGCTTGCAATCTCAATTGGGGCATCTCCTACTGCTTCGCAACTTCCGCAGACAAGGTGTAAATGCGTTAGCTCTTCTGCTGCGTGATACGTCGCACCACCGTGACCAAGGTGTGTGTGCTGAACAAGTCCAACGTTTTCTAGCGTTTCTAAGTTGCGATAAACGGTAGATAAATTGATACCTGGATGTGTCTGGCGAACTTTTTCTGCAACATCTTCTGGGGTTGCATGGCCTAATTCGCGAACTGCAGATAAAACTAGTTCGCGCTGCGGTGTAAGGCGTAATCCCTTATCGCGTAATTCGTGTTTGTCGGCCATGCGATAAGTCTAATCTAAAAGAGTCCGTGTGGAAAGTAATCTACCTATCGAGTACGGATTCTTAAGACAAGCAGATACATCTCGCAACCTAGACAGTAATTAAAAACAGAGTTGAGAAACGCTGCAGCTAGTGCGAACCCAACAGCAACATTAAACACAGCTGCAGATCCGATTGCGGC
>CAZNWM010000017.1:3295-20834 GCA_964576975.1 uncultured Candidatus Planktophila sp. | reverse complement strand
CGAGTTCACGGAACTGTGCAAGGTCAAGACGCAAACGACCAGCGATCTTCTTCATTGCCTTAGTTTGCGCGGAGCTACCTACACGAGAAACAGAAACACCTACGTTAATCGCTGGACGTACGCCTGCGTTAAAGAGATCTGTTTCAAGGAAGCACTGACCATCAGTAATAGAAATAACGTTTGTAGGAATGAACGCAGATACGTCATTTCCCTTAGTTTCAATGATTGGAAGTCCAGTCATTGAACCGCCACCTAATTCGTCAGAGAGTTTTGCACAACGCTCGAGAAGACGTGAGTGTAAGTAGAAAACATCTCCTGGGTACGCTTCGCGACCTGGTGGACGACGTAGCAACAATGAGACTGAACGATAAGCCTCAGCCTGCTTTGATAAATCATCAAAGACAATAAGAACGTGCTCGCCCTTGTACATCCAGTGCTGACCAATTGCAGAACCAGTGTAAGGAGCGAGGTACTTAAATCCTGCTGGATCTGATGCAGGGGATGCAACGATGGTTGTGTATTCCATTGCACCAGCTTCTTCAAGTGCGCCCTTAACAGATGCAATTGTTGAACCCTTTTGACCAATAGCAACGTAAATGCACTTTACCTGCTTCTTTGGATCTCCAGACTTCCAGTTTTCGCGTTGGTTAATGATTGTGTCAATTGCAACAGCTGTCTTACCGGTTTGGCGGTCACCGATAATCAACTGACGCTGTCCACGACCAATCGCAGTCATTGAGTCAATAGCTTTGATACCAGTTGCAAGTGGTTCCTTAACTGGTTGACGTTGAACTACAGAGGGAGCCTGTAATTCAAGTGCGCGACGTGCATCAGCTTTAATTTCACCTTTGCCATCGATTGGGCGACCGAGTGGATCAACCACGCGACCAAGGAACGCGTCACCAACTGGAACAGATAGAACTTCACCTGTTCCGCGTACTGATGTTCCTTCTTCAATTCCTTCGTAACCACCCAAGATAACAACACCGATTTCGCGGACGTCGAGGTTGAGTGCAAGTCCTAGCGTTCCGTTCTCAAACTTTAAGAGTTCGTTCGCCATTGTTGAAGGCAGACCTTCGACGCGAGCAATACCATCACCAGCTTGGCTAACAGTTCCTACTTCGTCTCGAGCTGCAACGCCTGGATCGTATGACTTAACAAAATTCGCGAGTGCATCACGGATTTCATCAGGTCGGATCGTTAGCTCCGCCATTTTTTTCTCCCTTTTCCTTTTTCTTCTCTAGTGAATTCTTTTTACGCGCTCTTACCAGCAAATGAACGACCTGCTGATGCGATGCGATTTACGAGTGTTCCATCAACTAATTCGTCAGCAAATTTGACTGAAAGTCCACCGATGACAGATGGATCAACTTCAACATTTACGCGAACTGGTTGGCCAAGCTGATTTGTTAGTGCTGTTACTAGACGGTCGTACTGAGCAGATGTAAGTGCCACGGCTGTGCGAGCAACTGCGATGAGGCGGTTGCGACGAGCAGCAAGTGCGTACAAATAATCATCAAAGGCAGCTTCAACGCTACGTCCACGCCAGTTATTTACGACGTGGTTAACGAGTCTGGTTGTCGATGATGATGAGTTCTTACCAAGCAACTCTGCAATAAGAGCTGCCTTAGCTTTTTCTGCTCCTGCGGTGATCAAGGCGCTACGCAATTCAAAAGAGGTCGAAATAGCGCGAGCCACAGTGAAGAGCTCGCTTTCTACACGATCTAGTTCATTTGCGATATTTGCAGCTGATGCTTCCGCTTCGATAGCTAGTTGTTCTACTACTTCTACAAGATCTGATGATGCCGACCAGCGCAACTCACTCACACCAGTAATCACATTTAGCGCTGATGCACCAACACTCTTTCCGAGTATCTCTTTTAGAAGTACTGCTTTTGACTTCGCATCACGAGAAGGATCATTGACCGCTCTGCGTAATGAGATATTTGAATTTAAAACAGAAGTAACAAAGAAGAGTTCAGTGGAGAGAACTGACGCTGCATCGGCTGTAGAGCCTTTTGTCGCAGTGTCAATCAAGCCGCGTGCAACCACAAGTGATTGACGGCTTCTGCCACCGAAGTGATTTCTCATAATTACTTCTTGGACTTCTCTAAATCGTCAAGGAAACGATCCACGATGCGTGATTGACGGGCCTGATCTTCCAGAGCCTCTCCAACAATCTTTGATGCAAGCTCAACTGCGAGTGCTCCTACTTCATTGCGAAGTGAAGTTACTGCTTGTTGACGCTCTGCCTCAATGGATGCATGTGCAGCCGCAGTGATGCGTGCTGCTTCTTCTTGTGCTTTTGCACGAAGCTCTTCGACAATGGCTGATCCTTGAACACGTGCTTCTTCGCGAAGTGTTTGAGCTTCTTCGCGCGCTTTAGAAAGTTGTTCGTTGTATTGAACAAGTGCACGCTGTGCCTCGATCTGTGCTTTTTCTGCACGGTCCATTCCACCTTGAATCGCTTCGGTACGTGCTGCGAATGCTTTTTCAAACATCGGAACAACTTTCCGACGCATGACTATGTAAAGCAATCCGAAGGCAACGGTGCCAGCAACAAGTTCTGCTGTGTGAGGTAAGAGCGGATTAGGTGCTCCACCTGCTGCAAGCAATGTGAATGACATATGTATTCCTCTTGTCAGTTATCTAGTTATTTAGTTATCGAATACGAATTAGAGAACGAACGCGAGTACGAGACCGAACAACGCAAGAGCTTCAGCCATAGCAAAGCCTAGGAATGCGATTGGCTGTAAAACGCTGCGTGCTTCTGGCTGACGTGCAACGCCATTGATGTACGCCGCGAAGATCATTCCAACTGCAAGTCCTGGTCCAATTGCTGCAAGACCATAACCGACGAGGTTGAGTGTGCCTGTCATTTTTCTTACCTTTCCCTTGATATCTCTGGTGTGTAGTGCATTTTGTGGGTCTGTGGAACTCTAACTAGTGCTCATCGGCTAGCGCGCCACCGATGTAAAGCGCAGTCAACAGGGTGAATATGTAAGCCTGTAGACACTGAACTAAAAACTCAAAAAAGGTCAATGCGATTCCAAATGCGAAAGCAAATGGGCTAACTAGCTTTAGGCCGACGGCGCCCTGTAACAGGTGCTCACCACCGAGAAAAAAGATCATCAACAGCAAGTGACCGGCGAACATATTTGCGAACAAACGAAGTGAGATCGTGAGTGGACGAACAATTAAATAAGTCGCAATTTCAATTGGAGTCAGAAGAATATAGACAGGTTTTGGAACACCTGGCATGAAGAGAATGCCTTTGATGTACTTGAAAATTCCGTGATGGCGAATACCTACGTAATGGAAGACACCAAAGACGATGATTCCGAGTACATACGCAAAGCTAATTCGTGACATGGTTGGGAATTGAATTAGAGGAACAATTCCGAAAATGTTGTTTACTAAAATAAATGTAAAGAGTGTGAACAAATAAGGCACGAAGCGCATAAATTCGTGGCCGATAATTTCTTTTCCAAGGTCATTGCGAACATAGGCATAAACAGATTCGCCAGCGAATTGAAGTTTTGATGGGACCACGGACGCTTTACGTGAAGCCAACACGAAAAACACTGAAAGCAAGATGACTGAGAAAAGAATTAAAAAGATTGGTTTTGTTGTGAATTCATTGTCACCAAAAATTGGTGGAAGATCAAAGTCTTTACTACTTGGTGGGACGAAGCCTTCACCCTCTGCGCGAAAGACCACTAACGAGCGCACGCACTCTCCTTCAAATGAACTCGAATGAAATCAAACGGACTTACCAGTTAGATCGCCGGGGATGCGCTCTGCGGGCAACCCTATGGGGAAAAGTCCTCCCCTGTGAAATCGAAAAAAGGTAAAAGGGCGGGGCTTACTCGCGCCCGAAACGCAGCCAAACCAGGTACAAAGCAGCACCAGCGCCCAGAATTAGGCCGGCTAAAACTAGGTAGTCAGTTCCAAGCCATTTATCCAGAGCCCAGCCAACTCCGCCCCAAAAAAGTAGCCCAGAGAGCAGATAGCCAACTATTGAATAAGCAGCATTGTCATCGCGATGTGCCATGTGAGAACTCCTTTGCTGCGGTGGAACTAATTCTTGGAATCAGGCAGGGGTAAATGTATGCGCAACTTCGTATAACTGGCAATTTCTCCACCTAGCCAAGCCAGTGTGAGCACAATTGCAGTTACGCCAAAGCTGGTTCGGTTAATTGACTCGCGCGAGGTAAAGGTGCTGACCAGGTACAAAAATACGCCAACAAGGAGCAGTTTCGTAAAGTAAGAAAACATTGCCAACGCCATTGTGCTCATCGGATCCAGATTTCTTGATACCCGAGAAACACCCAAATGAACTATGAAATAAATAATGACAACAAATTGCGCAAGGAGTGCTCCCAGAAAACCAGGCATGCCTGCAAAAATCGAACTGATAACGATTGCGATAACTCCAACGATTAGCGTTGGAACCAAAGCACCACGCAACATAATTGTTTCTGAATTTTTTTGATCAGACATAGACCGAATCCTTTTTCCCGCTGCGTGTAACAACAATGGTGATTGTTGCAAGAGCAGCTGCAGTCAATAGTGCAACCCATATTGGTGCAAACGCAGAGATTGTTACAGGGAAAGCAAGGGTTGCAGTCCACAAATACATGATCACTGCTGTTCTTACATGTGAATTTCCTGCTGAAAGCAATCTATGGTGAAGATGATTCTTATCTGGTGCAAATGGTGAACGGCCAGCGAGCAAGCGCCGTGAAATTGCAAGCACTAAATCCGCCAGTGGAATTGCAAGCACTGCAAAAGGCAAGAGCAGTGGCAACAAGGTTGGCCCTGCTTCAACTGCAGAAATTGCATTTGGATCTACTTGTCCGGTTAATGTAATTGCAGCCGATGCCAGCAATAAACCTAAGAACATTGAACCGGAATCACCCATAAATATCCGCGCAGGATGTGAGTTGTGAGGCAAGAATCCGAGACAAATTCCGATCAGCACTGCTGTCATTAGTGAAGGCGCACCTGCGCGGCTAAAGCCCCACACCACTGCTAAAAGGTAGGCAAATGTGAAGAATGCTGCTCCTGCAATTGCAACGATTCCTGCAGCAAGGCCATCTAATCCATCAATAAAGTTAACGGCATTAATTGTGACTAGAACAATTAAAACTGTAACGAGTTGGCCAATGCTTGGTGGAAGAGCGATTACTCCATTAATTGGTAGCCACAAGATTTGAATTCCGTAGATGAGCAAGATTCCTGCGGCAAGCGCTTGGCCAGCCAGCTTTGTCAGAGCATCTAATTGAAAGCGATCATCGGCCATCCCAAGGAGTACAAGAAATGTTCCGGCTAAGAAAATTCCTTGTGCTTCGTGACCAAAAGACTTTCCAACAAGGGTTAGGTGTTGAACGATGATGAAAGTAATGGACATTGCTGCCCACATTGCCACACCGCCCCAACGTGGAGTTGGTGATGTGTGCACGTCTCTTGTGCGCACTAATGCGACAGCGCCAAATTTAGTTGCAAGGGTTTTAACGAATGGAGTAATCAAATAACACAGCGCTGCAGAGAGCAGCAATGTGAACATGTACTCACGCATGGAGTAAGTCTATGCGTTGTAAATTGGGAATTTCGAAGTTAACGCGTGAACTTCGCTCTTAATTCCTGCCAACACCGTTGGATCCTCGCTACGGATTGCACGTGAAATCAATGAAGCAATGGTCTTCATCTCTTCTACGCCCATACCTTGTGTAGTTGTCGCAGGTGTTCCGACGCGAATACCGCTCGTGATACCTGGCTTCTCTGGATCAAAAGGAATTGAATTCTTGTTCAAAACAATTCCAGCATGGCCACAACGTTCGTCAGCAACTTTTCCATTCACGCCAGTTCCGCGAATATCAATCAGCGCTAAGTGGGTTTGAGTTCCACCCGATACTGCGCGCATTCCTTCGCCTTCAAGAGCTGTGCAAAGGGTTTGTGCATTAACGATGACATCCTTTGCATACTTTTGGTACTCAGGTGTTGCACACTCTTTAAGTGCGACTGCTTTTCCAGCGACTGCAGACATAATCGGTCCACCTTGCATGCCAGGAAATACCGCTTTATCAATCGCAGCTGCGTGTGCTTCTTTTGCAAGAATCATTCCACCGCGTGGTCCGCGCAATACTTTGTGAGTTGTAAATGAAACAACATCTGCGTAAGGCACTGGAGATGGAATTGCTTTTCCAGCAACTAATCCAATGAAGTGTGCGGCATCAACCCACATGATTGCGCCAACTTCGTCACAGATTGCTCGTACTTTTTCAAAATCAACCAGACTTGGATATGCAGTTGCACCTGAGCAAATCATCTTTGGCTTATTGGCAATTGCTAAGTCGCGTAGTTCGTCATAATCAATTAGTTCTGTATCTTGGCGAACGCCGTAGGAAACTACGTTAAACCACTTACCTGAAAAGTTAACGGGTGAACCATGTGTGAGATGGCCACCGTGTGATAACGACATTGCAAGAACTGTGTCACCAGGTTTTGTGAATGCTTGATACACGGCAATATTTGCACTCGCACCTGAGTGTGGTTGCACGTTTGCATGATCAGCACCGAATAAAGATTTAGCACGCTCAATCGCAAGGTGTTCAGCCTTATCAACTTCTTCGCATCCGCCGTAATAGCGCTTGCCTGGATAACCTTCGGCGTACTTGTTAGAAAGAGTTGAACCAAGGGTTGCAAGAACTGCGCGCGACGTAAAGTTTTCACTCGCGATTAATTGAAGGTTCCTCTGTTGGCGCTTGAGTTCTGAGAGCAATACTGAAGAGATCTCAGGATCTTGCTTGCTCAATAAATCGAAGTCTGGTCCGTAAAAAATATCTTTCGTCATTTGCAGATTCTAATCTGCCTTTGCAAAATTGTCAGGAGATACTTCTTGGAGGGATTTACGCGAGATTGCGCCTTCTCGCACCAATTCCATCCCATCATCTGAAACGTTGATGACCGTGGTCCGTGGACCGGCAGGAAGATGGCCGCCATCAAAAATCACGTCAACGCCAGAATTTTCAAATCTCTCGACGTCAAGCAAAGTTGGCAAACCATTGTTTGTGATTGATGTGATTGCTAATGGGCCGCTCTTTTGCATCAAGTCTAAAACAAAACCTTCTTGTGGCATTCGTAAACTGATTTGATCCAATCTTTGATCATCACCTAAGTCCCATGCCAAACCCATTTGTGGTTTTACATTAAGACTGAGTAATCCTGGCCAAAATGCATTAGTTAACTCTTGAACCTCTGCTCGCATGCTTCGCGATAAGCCTTGCGCGGTTTTTGCATTAGGAATTATTACCTGTGCAACAACTCCGAGAGCATCGCCACGAAGTACGTGCATTGCGCGAACTGCAAAATGGCTAAATGCATCGCACGCATACACATATCCATGTTCGAGTGGCACAACAATTACATATCCATCTCGGATAGATTTAAGCGCGCGAGCTAAATGTTCCTCGCGATCACCAGTAGTGATATCTACTCTTTCAACTCTGTTATTCATAACTTTTCCGAATCGCACTGGTCCAACGTGGACGACCAACTAAATCGTGATGTAACTGTATCTCTTCAAAGTGATTGCTTAACTCTGCGGCAATCAGAGCACCCTGCTTTTCATTGTGCTCAATAGCCAAGAGCCCACCTGACTTAAGCAACCGCGATGATGCTGCAATAAATGCACGGGGCGAATCCATTCCATCTTTTCCGCCGAAAAGAGCAACTGCAGGTTCATGTTCAACAACATCTCTTGGAAGTTCTGACTCATCTTCGATGTATGGAGGATTGGCTATGACAACATCACATTTGATTCCGATGAGCGCATCACTGACGTCGCTATGAACAATCCGCAAATCTTCAACAATTGCTTCTACATTTTGCTTTAACCAAACAAGGGCATCATCACTTTTTTCCACAGCAATTACTCGACTGTTTGCAGCTTCGGTAGCAATTGCCAGGGCAAGGGCGCCTGAACCAGAGCCAAGATCAATAACGCTAACTGGGGCTGGCAAATTAGCAATGTGATTGAGAACTGCGCCAACTAGTAACTCGCTCTCTGGCCGTGGAACTAAAACACCAGGTCCCACTTTTAATTCAAGATTTCGAAAATATGCAATACCAGTTATGTATTGAAGTGGCTCGTGCGTGATTCGTCGTGCGAGTAAGTCATGAAAGGTTTCAAGAGCAATGGCAGTATCGCCAAGAGATGTCACCGTGCGTTCTAGGACAAGTGGATTATGTAAGTCCATCCGTGAAATACCGAGAACGTGGGCAAGAAGTATTTCTGCATCCACGCCATCGATTTCTGAAAGGGTTAGCTGTTCCTTTGCGTCCTTTAAAATCTCTCGCACATTCATGCTGGTCTTTATTCTGTAGAAGCTAACTTCGCTGCTTTATCAGCATCTAAGAGAGATTGAATTACATCATCTAAGTCGCCGTTTAGCACAGAATCCAAGTTATTTGATTTGTAATTTACTCGGTGATCACTCAAGCGATTTTCTGGATAGTTATAGGTTCTGATTCGTTCAGAGCGATCAACTGTGCGAACTTGATTTTTGCGCTCTGCCGATGCCGCTGCATCCGCTTTTTCTTGAGCATCGGCTAACAAACGTGCGCGCAAAATACGAAGAGCAGATTCTTTATTTTGTAGCTGGCTCTTCTCGTTTTGGCAAGAAACTACGATTCCGGTTGGCACATGTGTAAGGCGCACGGCTGAGTCAGTTGTGTTTACGCTCTGTCCACCTGGACCTGATGAGCGATAAACATCTACGCGAACATCATTCATATTTAGTTCGACATCAATTTCTTCGGCTTCCGGAAGAATCAAAACACCTGCAGCTGATGTATGTATGCGGCCTTGGCTTTCGGTTTCTGGAACACGTTGCACTCGGTGCACTCCGCCTTCAAACTTAAGGCGTGCATATGGTGATTCACCAGGTGCTGCTGTGCCTTTAGATTTCACAGCAACTGAGATGTCTTTATATCCACCCATTTCGCTCTCGGTTGAATCAAGAACTTCAACTTTCCAATTACGTTTTTCTGCATAACGCATGTACATGCGAAGTAAATCTCCAGCAAAGATTGCTGATTCATCTCCACCTGCGCCAGCCTTAACTTCAAGAATTACATCACGATCATCATTTGGATCTCGTGGAAGCAATAACTCTTCTAGTTTCGCTGCAGCTTTTTGGGCGCTCTCTTCTAGAGCAGGAATTTCAGAGGCAAAATCTGGATCACTTGCTGCTAACTCTTTGGCGGCGCTCAGATCATCATCAGCGCTCTTCCACTCTTTAAACCCAGCAACTACTGGACCGAGTTGTGCATATCTACGACCGAGTTGTCGCGCTTTGCCTTGGTCTTCGTGAATAGAAGGATCAGCCATTGCTGCTTCAAGTTCTGCGTATTCGCGAACCATTTCATGTGCGGATGCAAAGCGATCGCTACTCATGTGGCTTCTCCTTTCTTCTTTCATACATTCGAGTTGCTACTTAAAACTAAATGAAAAGCAAAAGACCGCAACCACTACCGAAGTAGTGAATGCGGTCTTTTTAGAAAGCTATTTCTTACCGAAGCGCTCTTCGAACTTCGCTACGCGTCCACCAGTATCAAGAATGCGCTGCTTACCTGTATAGAACGGGTGGCATACTGAACAGACTTCAACATAAATTGAACCGCTTGCAACTGTTGAGCGGGTAACAAACTTTTCACCGCAACCACAAGTTACTTGAGTCTCTTTGTACTCTGGATGAATCTCTGCCTTCATTTCATTTCCTTATTTCATGTCTGGGTCGTGATTGTCACGTGAACCAGACGGGGCGGCTAATAGGGCTAAAGGTTAACCCTATGAGGTACATATTTAAAAATTTGAGCGTGAACTTATCCTTCAGATCCCGGTCCAACAGTTGTCTTCTGGATCTGCATCAAGAACTCGACGTTGGACTTTGTGCCCTTCATCTTCTCAAGCAATAGTTCGAGAGCTTGTTGTGGTTCAAGTGCGTGAAGCACGCGACGTAGTTTCCAAACAATATTGAGTTCTTCTGTTCCCATAAGAATTTCTTCCTTACGAGTACCTGAAGCAACAACGTTAACCGCAGGGAAGATTCTCTTATCTGCCATACGGCGATCGAGAATAAGTTCCATGTTTCCAGTTCCCTTGAACTCTTCGAAGATAACTTCATCCATACGTGAACCTGTATCGACAAGTGCTGTTGCAAGAATCGTTAATGATCCGCCATCTTCGATGTTACGAGCTGCACCGAAGAACTTCTTTGGTGGATACAAAGCTGCTGAGTCAACACCACCAGAGAGAATTCGACCTGATGCTGGAGCTGCAATGTTGTATGCGCGGCCCAAACGTGTAATCGAATCTAGAAGTACGACAACGTCGTGTCCGAGTTCAACAAGACGCTTTGCACGTTCAATTGCTAATTCAGCAACTGTTGTGTGGTCATCTGCTGGGCGATCAAATGTTGATGCAATAACTTCGCCCTTTACAGAGCGCTGCATATCTGTAACTTCTTCTGGACGCTCATCGACTAGAACAACCATCAAGTGACACTCAGGGTTGTTTGTCGTGATTGCGTTTGCAATTGATTGTAAAACCATCGTCTTTCCAGCCTTAGGTGGAGAAACAATGAGTCCGCGCTGACCTTTACCAATTGGTGAGATCAAATCAATTACGCGAGTGGTCAAAATATTTGGTTCTGTTTCAAGACGTAAACGCTCTTGTGGATACAACGGAACTAGTTTGTTGAATTCAACACGGTTGCGTACTTCATCTGGAGCAGATCCATTGATTGTGTCCAGCACAATGAGTGCGTTGAACTTTTCGCGGCGTTCGCCTTCGTTAGGTTGACGAACCTGACCAGTGACGACGTCTCCTTTGCGAAGTCCGTATTTACGAACTTGCTGAAGTGATACGTACACATCATTTGGTCCAGGTAGATAACCACCGGTGCGAATAAATGCATAACTTTCAAGAATGTCTAGTAGTCCACCGACTGGAAGCAATACATCATCTTCTGAGATAACTGGCTCGCGTTCTTCACGATGTCCGCGATCACGATTGCGGTCGCGTCCACGTCCACGATCACGTCCGCGTCCACGGTCATTGCGGTCGTAGCGATCGCCGCGGTTGCCCTGAGAATCGTTATCTGAATCTGAATCGTTATCTGAATCGCGTGGCGCATCTTTTTTGTTGCGATTATTGCGCGCTTCACGACGAGCTTCACGCTCTGCCTTAGCTGCTTCTCTGTTGGCTGCTTGTAAATCAGCAATGGCCTGAACGAGAGCATCTTTCTTTAACTTTGCAGCGCCATCAATCCCGAGTTGTGAGGCAACTTCCTTAAGTTTCGGAAGAGACATTGCATTTAACTCTGGGCTGTCTGAACGTATTGGTTCTTTTTCTGTCATTGTTTTCATTTCAGTAATGGCCTTAAGGATTGCCCAAAAGGAGCGATTAATTTATTTATCTGAAAAAATCTTGCACCGCTTAATGAGAGCCGGCTAATCAGATGCCATAAGGGTAGCACCGAGGCGCCGGGGACTACAAATTCGAAATTAGGCGATTATTCCCGCTCCGGTGGTGCAAATTCCGAGGGGTTTAACCTCAAAGTTAGAACCAGCTGCTCGCTGCAATTCTGTGAGTTCATTGGCATCGCCAGTGTGAAGAGCAAGCACTGTTGGACCTGCTCCAGAAATAAATGCAGCAACTCCTGCGCCACGTAGTTTGTTTAGTAATGCAAAAGATTTAGGCATGGCTTCTTGGCGAAATTTTTGGTGAATGAAATCTTCTGTTGCAATAAACAAGAGATCTGGACGAGACGCAAGTGCGTGTACAAGCAACTCACCACGAGTTGTGTTTGCTGCAGCATCTGCATGAACAATTGTCTCTGGCAGTAACTTTCGGGCCTTCGCAGTTGGAACGGCTCCTTCTGGAATAAATGAAATGACGCTAATGCGTGGGTCTACGTGAATTTGAACTGCGCGAGCAACGTTCTTACCACGTTGATCCTCTGTCCATGCAATTGTCGCGCTTCCAAAAATTGCCGCAGCAACATTATCTGGATGGCCTTCCATTTCAGTTGCAAGATTTAATAAATCTTCATTGCTCATTTTGTCTTCACCAGTTAAGACCAAAGATCTTGCAAGCATTAATCCGCCGACGATGGCACTCGCTGAAGAACCCAATCCCCGACCATGTGGAATCACATTGAGTGCGCGAATTGCAACACCCTTAGGTTCACCGCCCAGATACTTAAATCCTTTATACATCGCCTTAACAAGTAAATTCTTTTCATTGCGTGGCAATACATCTGCGCCTTCACCAGAAATATCGATATCTAATCCTGGATCATCAAGAATTTGAGCAACGTATCGATCATGCATTCCAAGTGCTAGACCGAGTGAATCAAAACCTGGTCCTAAGTTTGCACTCGTTGCTGGTACTTGAATCTGTACAGCGTTGGCACGAAAAGTTGGTTTTGCCATTTTAAGAAAGTCCTAGTGCTTTCGCAGCAGCTTTAACGCTAACTGGAACAACTACTGGTTTCTTGGCACCTTCTAGCGCCCACGGAATATCTTTTAAACCGTGTCCTGTAACAGTAATAACAATTGTTTTGTTCTTTGGAAGCTTTCCAGCCTTTTGATACTTAATAAGACCAGCTAAACCAGCCGCCGATGAAGGTTCTACGAAGATTCCTTCACGAGATGCAATCAGGTGATACGCCGCCAAAATTTCTTTATCTGTAACCGCATCAATTAATCCACCTGAAGAATCTCGCGCATCAAGTGCTTGTTGCCATGATGCGGGGTTACCAATTCGAATCGCTGTCGCAATTGTGTTTGGATTCTTAACAATTTTACCTTTAACAATTGGAGCAGAACCTGCAGCTTGAAATCCCCACATTGCTGGCAACTGAGAACACATGCGATCTGAACGGTATTCCTTATAACCCTTCCAGTATGCAGTGATGTTTCCTGCGTTACCGACTGGAAGTGCGTGAATATCTGGCGCATCACCAAGTGCGTCAACAACTTCAAATGAAGCTGTCTTCTGTCCTTCAATTCGATATGGGTTAACTGAGTTAACCAGTGCTACTGGGAAATTTTCAGAAAGTTCGCGAGCAAGAGTGAGGCAATCATCAAAATTTCCATTTACTTGCAAAATCTTTGAACCATGAGCAACAGCTTGCGCTAATTTGCCAAGTGCAATCTTTCCTTTAGGAATAAGAACTGCAGGAACCATTCCAGCCTTGACCGCATACGCAGCAGCAGATGCTGAAGTGTTTCCGGTTGAAGCACAAATTACAGCTTTGGATCCATCTTCTGCAGCCTTAGAAATTGCCATTGTCATGCCGCGATCTTTAAATGATCCTGTTGGATTTAGTCCTTCGTACTTAATCCACACATTATTTTTTAACAACTCAGAGAGATTGCAAGCAAAGATCAGTGGGGTTCCACCCTCATTAAGGGTTACGACAGGAGTCTGGTCTGAAACTGGTAAACGGTGGCGATATTCATTTATGACACCACGCCACTGATGGGCACCTGGTTTGCGATTAAAAATTGACATCAGGATTGCGATCCTTGCACTCGAAGTACGCTCTCAACTTTTGTAACAATATCCATCTTTGAAAGCGCCTTCACTGTTGCACTCAAAGCTGATTCTGTTGCACCGTGGCTTACGACAATAAGTTCTGCGTCATTGCCCCGTCCAGATTGGCGAACAGTTTGAATAGATACGCCTTCTGTCGCAAATACTTGTGCAATAGCAGCCAAAACACCTGGTTTGTCGGCAACGTTTAGGCGAATGAGAAATTGTGTTTTTGTATCTCCGATAGGTGCGATCGTGCGGTCGGCATAATCACTTTCGCGTGGGCCTACAGAGCCACTGACTCGATGTCGAGCAACTGCAACAACATCGCCCAAAACTGCACTAGCAGTTGGAGCGCCACCAGCACCGCGACCATAGAACATTAACTGACCCGCAGATTTTGCTTCAACGAAGACTGCATTAAAGGCATCACGTACGGCAGCAAGTGGATGGCTGCGCGCAATTAAAGCTGGATGCACTCGAACTGAAATTCTGTTATCAGCTGTTAGTTCAGCAATTGCTAGCAATTTAATAACGTGATTCATAGTTTTTGCTACCGCAACATCATCTGCAGTAATCGATGAAATTCCTTCGCGATAGACATCATCAACACTGACGCGCGAATGAAATGCTAAGCCGGCAATAATTGCAGCCTTTGACGCAGCATCGAAACCTTCAATGTCGGCAGTTGGATCTGCTTCTGCATACCCAAGGCTTTGTGCTTCTTTGAGAACCTCATCAAAAGCGCGGCCTTCTTCATCCATTTTTGTAAGAATGTAATTTGTTGTTCCGTTAACAATTCCTATAACGCGAGTGATTTGATCTCCAACCAGAGATTCGCGCATTGGTCGGATAATTGGAATTGCTCCAGCAACGGCTGCTTCGTAATAAAGATCAACGCTTTTGTTATCTGCTGCAGTAAATAAATCAGCACCGTGTGTTGCAAGCAGTGCTTTATTTGCTGTCACGACTGATTTGCCGTTGTCTATCGCAGCAAGGATTAGTTCGCGCGCTGGATCGATTCCACCCATAACTTCGATGACAATATCGATTTCAGGATCATTAATTACTGATTGCGCATCAGTTGTTAGCAGTGCTGGATTAACTCCTTCGCGCGCGGCTTTGATATCACGTACCGCAATTTTTTTAAGAATTAACTTCGCACCTGCACGAGTCGATAGTTCTGCATTATTTTTTTCGAGCAGCGCAGCAACTTGACCGCCGACAACGCCGCAGCCAAGCATGCCGATATGAATATTTTTGTGCGCGCTCATGTTCTTATTCTTTCACAGATGAGCAGATGCGCGTTAAATATCTAGGCGCAGGAGATCTTCGATGTTCTCTCGACGCAGGATTACTCGTGCTTTTCCATCCTTTATAGCGACAACTGGTGGACGTGTGATGTGGTTGTAATTCGTGGCCATGCTTCGGCCGTATGCACCTGTTGCTGGTGTGGCAAGTAAATCTCCAGGTGCGACATCAGTTGAGAAATCAATGTCTTTGATAATGATGTCCCCTGTTTCGCAGTGCTTTCCGACGATGCGCGTTGCAATCTTTTTTGCTGAGGATTCGCGGTTGGCGATCACAGCTGTGTATTCGGCGCCGTATAGCGCAGTGCGCAAGTTATCGCTCATGCCACCGTCGACTGAAACGTAGTTACGCGTTGCACCATTTTCTAGTGTCACAGCTTTGGTTGTTCCGACTGTGTAGAGGGTAAACATTGATGGTCCGACAATTGTGCGTCCTGGTTCGATAGAAATCTTTGGCACATCTAAAGAATACTTCGCACATACTTGCTTGACTTGATTGGCAAGTGTGCTCAAAACATCTGCAGCATGGATTTCAGATTCATTTTCTAAATACGCAATTCCGTATCCGCCGCCCAGATCTAACTCAGGTAACTGATGACCAAACTCTTGGTTGTACTTTGCCAAGAGTTCGATTAATCGCTGCGCTGCAACTGTAAATGGATCTGTTTCAAAAATCTGAGAACCGATGTGTGAATGAAAACCGCGCAGTTCTAGGCTGGCATGTTTCTTTGTTTCTAGAACTGCTTGCCAAGCTGCGCCGCTAGCAATTGAAAATCCGAATTTCACATCTTCGTGCGCTGTAGAAATAGATTCGTGTGTGTGGGCTTGGACGCCAGGAATTAAGCGAAGTAAAACTCTCTGAACTTTTCCAGCATTCTTTGCTGCTGTAGCAACTCGTTCAATTTCAAAGAGTGAATCAATCACGATGATGCCGACACCTGCTGCGACTGATTGTTCTATTTCTTCAACAGATTTGTTGTTTCCATGTACTTCGATGTTTTCTGCCTTAACGCCACCTTTGAGCGCAACTGCTAATTCGCCACCAGTGCACACATCAATGCCGATACCTAGATCTGCAATCCATCGTGCAACTTCTACGCAGATGAAAGCCTTTGCTGCGTAATAAACGCGACCTGCTTGTGGTCCAAACGCTTTGGAGAGTTCGGTATTCCAAATCAATGCACGAGTGCGGAAATCATCTTCATCTAGAAAGAATGTCGGTGTTTTAAATTCGGCAGCGAGAGCTGTGGCAGAAATTCCAGAGCAGTGAAGTTCGCCTTTTTCAATTGAAACATTCTTTGACCATAAGGCCTGCAGATTTTTGCTCATCACATTTTCTCCGGTGCGCTCACGCCAAGTAAATCTAAACCATTTTTGATCACTTGATTTGTCGCCGCGCATAAATTGGCCCGTGCGCTATGAAGTGCAGATACTGGTTCGTCGCCCAGTGGCAAAACGCGGCAATCAGAATAGAAGCGGTGATACACGCCAGCTAGTTCTTCGAGATAGCGGGCAACTCGGTGTGGTTCACGGAATTCCGCTGCTGAAGCGACGATCTTTGGAAACTCGGCAAGTGCTCCGAGTAATTCATTCTCGCGATCGTGAGTGAGCTGTGATGGATCAAAGTTTTCTAATCCAAGTGGAATTTTGAGTTCTTGAGCATTGCGCAGTACGCCAGCGATTCGTGCATGGGCGTACTGAACGTAATAAACAGGATTCTCATTTGTGTTTCTCTTTAGTACATCCACATCCAAAATCATTGGCGTATCAACTGGATAGCGAATCAATGTATATCGCGCAGCATCTACTCCAACTTTTTCGACGAGTTCTTCAAGGGTAATAATTGTTCCGGCTCGCTTAGAAAGCTTTACTTCTTCGCCGCCTTCGATGATCTTTACCAGTTGACCAATTAACACATGGATGTTGTATTCAGGATCATCCCCGGCGCATGCAGCAGTTGCTTTTAGGCGACCAACATAACCATGGTGATCTGCGCCCAACATATAAATGCAGATATCAAAGCCGCGCCCGCGTTTGTTTATGTAGTAAGCAGTATCAGATGCAAAGTACGTTAAATCTCCATTGGCTTTAGTTAAAACGCGATCTTTATCATCACCAAAGTCTGTTGTTCGAAGCCAAGTGGCGCCTTCTTCTTCAAATACGTGACCTTGTTTGCGTAACTTCACCATTGCGACGTCAACAGATCCGCCTTCATGTAGCGAGCGCTCTGAGAACCAGACATCGAAGTGAGTTCCAAAATTATCCAGAACTCTTTTTTGATCGCCGAGTTGCCATGCATAACCACGTTCGCGAAATTCGTTAACACGTTCTGGTTCGGGCATCGAAATCAATTTTGAATCCTGCGCAACAAGGGAAGCGGCAATGTCGCCTATGTACTGTCCTTGATATCCATCTTCTGGAATAGGTTTTCCAAGAGCTGCAGCTTCTAGAGATGCACCAAACAAATCCATTTGATTTCCGCGATCGTTAACATAGAACTCGCGCACAACATCGGCTCCTGCGGCACTTAATACGCGACCAAGTGAATCGCCAACTGCTGCCCAACGCGTATGTCCAAGGTGCAAAGGACCAGTTGGGTTTGCGCTAATGAATTCGAGATTGA
>CAZNWM010000017.1:0-3195 GCA_964576975.1 uncultured Candidatus Planktophila sp. | reverse complement strand
GTATGTCCAAGGTGCAAAGGACCAGTTGGGTTTGCGCTAATGAATTCGAGATTGATTCGCACTCCTGCAAGTCCAGTACTGCGACCATAAGTTGTTTTCGCAGACAAAATTGTTTTGACGAGTTCTGCTTGGCTGGCTCGGTTAAGAGTGATGTTTAGAAATCCTGGACCTGCAATATCAACTCGTGCGATCTCTGGAATTACCGCCAAGTTAGATTGCAAAATAGTTGCAACATCTCGTGGATTTTTTCCTGCAGGTTTTGCTAATTGCAGTGCAATAGAAGTTGCATAATCACCGTGGTCGCGATTTTTTGGACGCTCGAGTGAGATTGACTCTGGAACGTCTTTACTAATCTCTTTAGGCAATCCCCCCGCGTCGATAGCGGCCAGGATGGCGCTTCGGATATGGGCGGAGATCTGCTCGGAAAGGGAGATTTCTGAGCTGCTCATCTGCCAAAGGCTACCGTTTACGCCTGCGCTCCTGCGTTGTTATCGAATTGTTACTCCTGCAGAATCAATTTGAGCGTGAAGCTCAGGTGACCTTTTTGCCCATTAGGGATACCGTCACGCCGTGGATTAACCCCCCTCAACTGGTTGGAACGGTTTCAATCAGGGGTCTTCCACCTTTCGAAAGGTAATAAATCTATGGCAAAGCGCCGTTTAGCGATTACTGCAGCACTTGCTGCATTTGCAATCGCATTAACAGGTTGCTCATCGAGCGACAGTTCTGCTGACGGTTTCGTCGGTGTAATCCTTCCAGATGCTGCATCATCTAACCGCTGGGAAACTGCTGACCGCGGATTCCTACAAGCTGCATTTGATGCTGCTGGTGTAAAGGTAGATATCCAGAATGCAAATGGCGACAAGGCCGCATTCCAGACAATCGCTGATCAAATGCTTTCAGCAGGTGCAAAGGTTCTCGTAATGGTTAACCTTGATTCAGAATCAGCTAAGGCTGTTCAGGATAAGGCTGCTTCACAAGGCGTTCCAACAATTGACTACGACCGTCTAACAGTCGGTGGTTCAGCTTCATACTACGTTTCATTTGATAACGAAGCAGTAGGCAAGCTACAAGGTGAAGGTATTAAAGAGTGTCTCGATGCAGCTGGTAAGTCAACAGCACGCATTGTTTACCTAAACGGTTCACCAACAGATAACAACGCAACACTATTCAAGGCTGGATACGATTCAGTACTTCGTCCATTGATCGATTCAAAGGCTTACACATTGGTCGACGATCAAGCTGTCCCAGACTGGGATAACGTAAAGGGTGGACAGATTTTCGAACAGCAACTTTCAAAGGCTGGCGGAAAGCTTGACGCTGTTGTTTCAGCTAACGAAGGTCTCGGACTTGCAGCAGTAGCAGTTCTTAAGAAGAACAAGCTAAACGGCAAGGTTTGTGTATCTGGACAAGATGCAACTGTTGACGGATTGCGCGCAATCCTTACAGGTGACCTTTCAAACACTGTTTACAAGGCAATCAAGGCAGAAGCAGAAGCAACTGCTGAGTTGGCTATCGCTCTTCTCAAGGGAGAAGAAGCAACAACAGCAACTGGAATCGTTAAAGATGGAGACCGTGATGTCCCATCTGTACTTCTAGTACCAGTGAAGATCACAAAGGCAAACGTCAAGGACGTTATTGCTGATGGCTTCCAGAAGAAGGAAGATGTCTGCATGGGCATCGAAGATCTCTGCACAGCTAACGGAATCTAATAATTTCGTAACTTGCGGAAAATGAAATAAGTTTCGGCCCGGGGGTTAAAAGCCCCGGGCCGAAATTCTTTCAACTAGTACTAAAAGGAGATTGCATTGAGTTCACCAATACTCTCGCTTCGTGGAATTAATAAATCTTTCGGTCCTGTAAATGTATTAAAGGGCGTTGACTTCGATACATACGCTGGCAAAGTAACCGCGCTCGTTGGAGATAACGGAGCAGGCAAGAGCACACTGATTAAATGCATCGCCGGTATCTACACACCGGAATCTGGAGATTTCCTTTTTGATGGTAAAAAAGTTGAGATCAATGGACCACGTGATGCAACTGAACTTGGAATTGAAATTGTTTATCAAGATTTAGCGTTGTGTGACAACCTCGACATTGTTCACAACATGTTCCTTGGCCGTGAACAGAAAAAAGGCCCAGTATTAAACGAAACATCCATGGAAGCACTTGCTCGCAAAACACTTGATGGTTTAAGTGTTCGCACAGTTAAATCAATCCGTCAGACTGTTTCTTCACTCTCAGGTGGACAACGTCAGACTGTTGCGATTGCGCGTGCGGTTCTGTGGAACAGCAAGGTTGTAATTTTGGACGAACCAACAGCGGCTCTCGGTGTTGCTCAGACAGAACAAGTTCTCAACCTTGTTCGCCGTTTGGCAGATAATGGACTTGCAGTTGTTCTAATTAGCCACAACCTTAATGACGTCTTCGAAGTTGCAGACAACATTGCCGCTCTTTACTTGGGCCAGATGGCGGCTCAGGTAGATAAGAGTGATGTGAAGCCACAACAAGTTATCGAATTAATCACAACTGGTAAATCAGCCGGCGTATCAGGAGTAAAAGCATGAGTACTGAAGTCATTCACGAATCTCCGTCACTCAAAGGTGCCGCTTCTGATTACTGGAGCCGCGTAAAGGCAGGAGACATCGGTGCACTCCCTGCGATCCTAGGTTTAATCGTTCTGTGCGCAATTTTCGGCGCAATGTCAGATGTATTTCTAACTCCTGGAAACTTTGCAAACCTGTTGACACAGGCAGCTGCCGTCATAGTCATTGCAATGGGATTAGTTTTCGTTTTACTCCTTGGTGAAATTGATTTATCTGCTGGCTATGCAGCAGGTGTATCTGGTGCGGTACTAGTAATTCTTATTACTAATCATCAGGTTGCTTGGTACATCGCATTCCCAATCAGCATCATGGTCGGCGGCTTACTTGGATTCATTCTTGGAACACTCGTTGCACGTGTAGGAATTCCATCTTTCGTTGTAACACTTGCTGCATTCTTGGCTTTCCAAGGATTGCTACTTCTTCTAGCTGGTGAAGGCGGAACTATTCGCATTGAGGATGAAACAATTCTTGCTGTTCAAAACAGTAATCTCTCGCCACTGCTTAGCTGGGTTTTCTTTATCGTTGTTGCGGTGACCTACGTTGGTACCGGGCTTAATCGTTTGAATACTCGCCGACGTGCAGGACTAAA
>CAZNWM010000016.1:0-22013 GCA_964576975.1 uncultured Candidatus Planktophila sp. | reverse complement strand
GAGCAATTCCTGCCACTGGTCCGCCTAATGGTGGCTCTTCAAAGACATCTTTGCCGACGATTACCACTTTGATTTCTTGCGGAATAAAACTAAGTACATGATCTAAAAGAGTTACGCCGTGCAACAGTGCTGCCGATTTATCAGAACCAAAACGCTTGTTAGTGCCACCAGATAAAACAATGGCGCTCCACGTTTTCATTGGAAAATCATATGCGCACAACCAAAACGCCCGCTGCACTCCTTAGAACAGGTAGGAGGAGCGAAGCGGGCGTTGATTTGGTATTTAAATTAGTTTCCTGAGGAGAAGGCCGCGTCAAATGATGCAGCTGAAGGTTCAATCGCGCACATTTTGCGAATGAACTCCAGTGATTCAGGTCCACCAATTAAACGATCCATTCCAGCGTCTTCCCACTCAACTGAGATTGGTCCGTTATAACCGATTGCATTAAGCATGCGAAAACATGCTTCCCATGGAACATCACCATGACCAACTGACACGAAGTCCCATCCGCGTCGTTGATCGCCCCATGGAAGATGAGAACCTAAACGGCCATTGCGACCATTTAGTTGTTTAACGGACTCTTTGCAGTCCACGTGATAGATGCGATCTCTGAAATCCGAAAGGAATCCAACTGGATCCAGATCTTGCCAAACAAAGTGGCTTGGATCGAAATTTAATCCAAAGGCTGGACGATGCTTAATTGCTTCGAGCGTACGAACAGTTGTCCAGTAATCATAAGCAATTTCTGAAGGGTGAACTTCGTGTGCAAACTTAATACCAACTTCATCAAAGACGTCCAGGATTGGATTCCAACGGTCTGCAAAATCTTTGTAACCAGCATCAATCATTGAGGGTGGTACCGGCGGAAACATTGCCAGTGTGTGCCAAATTGATGAGCCAGTAAAACCGATAACAACATCTACGCCAAGCTTTGCCGCCGCCCGCGCAGTGTCTTTCATTTCATTTGCACAACGTTGGCGCACGCCTTCTGGATCCCCATCGCCCCACAAACGTGCAGGCAAAATTCCTTTATGGCGCTCATCAATTGGATGGTCGCATACGGCTTGGCCAACAAGGTGATTTGAAATAGCAAATACCTTCAGGTTGTGCTTTTTCAGGATTGCGTGACGACCCTCGATGTATCCAGGTTCGTTCAGTGCACGATCAACTTCAAAGTGATCGCCCCAACACGCAATTTCTAATCCGTCATATCCCCACGATGATGCAAGGCGACACATTTCTTCGAATGGTAGGTCGGCCCATTGACCGGTGAAGAGCGTTACTGGACGTGGCATTTTATTCTCCTTCTATTTCACGTTAGTGAGTTGTGATTTATTTTCTGCACTTGCTTCAACCGCATCAAGAACTTGCTGTACGTACAAGCCGTCAGCAAACGAAGGAGATGGGTTTGAATTTTTATCAATAGCAACCACGAAGTCATAAACCTCGTGGGTAAATGTGTGTTCGTAGCCAATGATGTGTCCTGGTGGCCACCATGCAGCTACATATGGCTGTGCACCATCTGTGGTCAGAATCTTTCTAAAACCTGCTTCAGCAGATGGTGTGGTGTGATCATGGAATAATAATTCATTCATATCTTCAAAGTTGAAGTACAAACTTCCCTTTGAACCATTTACTTCGATAGACATCGCATTCTTGCGACCTGCTGCAAAACGAGTGGCTTCGAATGTTCCGATTGCCCCGTTTTCAAAATTGGCTGTAAAGACTGCAGTGTCATCCACAGTTACTTGTCCGCGACCAGAAGATGTTCCCGCAGTTAATCCTGTGTAGGCAGCTGGTAGCGGACGTTCCTTAATGAAAGTTTTTAACTGTCCACTTACAGATGTGATTTTCGAACTTGTTAAGAAATATGAAGCGTCAATGATGTGGGCTGCAATATCGCCGAGTGCACCAGAGCCTGCAGTTTTCTTATCGAGGCGCCATACCAATGGAAACTCTGGATCAATAATCCAATCTTGTAAATAATTAGCGCGCACGTGGAAAATTGTTCCAAGTTTGCCACTGTCAATAAATTGTTTTGCGACAGCCAGTGCTGGAACGCGGCGATAATTGAATGCAACCATTGATTTGGTTCCATTCTTTGCAGCATCTGCTGCGGCATCTGCCATGGCTTTTGCCTCCTTGCCATTGTTTGCAAGTGGCTTTTCACAAATCACATGCTTGCCTGCCTTAAGCGCTGCAATAGCGATTTCTTCGTGAGTGTCCCCTGCAGTACAGATATCAATGACATCGATATCGCTTCGGGCAATAACTTTCTTCCAATCGGTTTCTGCTTCATTCCAACCAAAAGTCACACGGGCAGCTTCGAGTGCATCTTTACTTCGACCGCAGATAACTGTCATTTCGATTTGTGGGGCATCAGGGAAGAAGTGATTAACACTTCTCCATGCGTGTGAATGCACTTTTCCCATGAAGCCATAGCCAATCATTGCAACACGCAAAGTCTTTGACATTTTCCTGACTCCTTTTTCTTTTTAGGCGACCCCGAGATATTTATTCTGCAACTCTGCACTTGCGCGCAATTCCTTGGATGAAACTGTTGCTTGAATTTCTCCATTTGAAAGAATTACAACTTCGTCACATAGAGTCGAAGCAAATTTAAGGTTTTGCTCAATGAGTAAAATTCGTTGACCTTGAGCAACAAGATCACGAAGCGAATTTCCGAGGTGCTCAACAATTGCTGGCGCTAAACCCTCTGATGGCTCATCCATCAAGAGAAGTGTTGGATTTGTCATTAATGCGCGACCAATTGCGAGCATCTGTTGTTCGCCACCTGACAGCATTGCTCCACCATTTTTCTTTCGCTCTGCAAGACGTGGGAACAATTCATAAACTTTCTTGGCACTCCATTGGCTGTTACGCTTTTCAAGAATCCGTAGATGCTCATCGACGGTTAACGATGGGAATACTCGACGACCTTGTGGAACATAACCAATCCCAGCATTGGCAATCTTTGTTGGTGATAAACCTGTAAGAGTGACATCACCATAAGTAATCATTCCGGCAGTAGTTGCATTAAGGCCCATGATTGCCTGAGCCAGAGTGGTTTTTCCCATTCCATTTCTGCCCATGAGCGCTACAGGTTTATCCGAGACCTTGAGATTAACGCCGTGGAGCACACGCACATGACCATATCCAGCCTCAACACCAGAAATAATAAGGTCATTCATGATTGCTCCCTAAGTAAAGATCACGAACTGCTGAACTCGTACGAACTTCATCTGGTGAACCATGCATAAACATTGTCCCGTCATGCATGACAATAACTTCCTCGGCAACTGCTAACGCGACTGCCATATCGTGCTCAATTAAAACAAGAGTGATCTCTTTATCAAGTGATTTCAAGAGATCTACTAAACGACCACGCTCTGTTGGGCTAATACCTGCCGCTGGTTCATCTAACATTAAAATCTTTGGGCGCATGGCCAGTGCCATTGCAACTTCTAACTGGCGAGATTCCCCGTGAGAAATATCTGAAACTAAAACTTCGGCTTTCTTGATTAAATCAACTTTTTCTAAAATGGCAGTACTTTCGCTATGCAATCGATCAGATTCTGCAGGATTTGCGAGCCAACTAATTTTCTTCTCTCCAAGAGCTTGTCGCAGAGATGCGAAAAGATTCTCGCGCACTGTCAAACCTTGAAATAACTTTGATGTTTGGAATGTTCTAGCAATTCCCAACTTTGCACGGCTATGTGCAGGTTGCTTTGAAACATCTTGACCATATACAGAAATAGACCCGCTGCTGAGTGGATAAACGCCTGTAATTAAGTTAAAGAGTGTTGATTTGCCGGCACCATTAGTGCCAATGATTGTCAATCGCTTTCCGTGGCTGACATCAAAACTGATGTCAGCCACGGCGCGAATGCCACCAAAGTTACGTGAAACACCGCTCAAAGAGAGAGCGTGAGAACCGGCCTTGGTGGTTGTAGACATGTTTTTTACTTCACGTCCGCACAAGAGTTAACACGACCGAAGACCTTTGTTCCTTGAGCGACCTTGTCTTGACGCTTAAGAGCCTTGGTTGCGAATCCACCCTTGCCATCAGAAATAACCTGATAGATGAAGTTAGAAACAATTGCATTTCGGTTCTTATCCATTGTGAGCGGACCTGTTGGTGTATTCCACTTCAAATTAGAAAGAGCCTTGCGGTATGCAGCATGGTTGTTTGAAAGGTTGCCCTTTACAGCAACAAGCCCTGCAAGCATTGACTTAGCTGAGTTATAGCCAAGTACATTGAAGATGTTTGGTGTAGTGCCAACTGAAGCAAGATCTCTTACGAACTTGTTCCACTCTGGAGACTTGTATGAAGAGTCAGGAACAGGTCCACCAGCGATTGTGTTTAGAGCTGCATCACCAAGATCAGCCTTTGAGCCAAGTACAGATCCATCAACCAGAATCGCTCCACCGATAAGTGGCTTCTTAAGACCGAACTGTGCAGCTTGCTTTAAGAACTGAACAGCGTCAGCTCCGCCAAGTCCCGCATAAACAGCATCGATGTCCTTAGGAAGTGCCGCGATCTGTGATGAGTAATCCTTTGTGCCAAGTGCTGGCCATTGTGCACCAACGATTTGTCCGCCTGCCTTACAGAAGCCAGTTGCGAAGCCACCAGCATTTGCGTAAGGGAATGAGTAATCGTCAGCAATAATTGCAACCTTCTTGTAACCAAGTGTCTTGTAAGCGATTTCGCCTACACCACCAGACCACTGTGCTGCATCACCATGGAAGCGGAAGAAGTTCTTTGACTTCGCTTCCAAAGTAGTTTCTGATGCAGAAGAGGCAGTATTAATAAACGTTACTGAAGGAACCTTCTTTGAGTAGTTGGCAAGTGCTACACCCTCGTCACCCGATAAAGGTCCGAAAATGATGTCTACTTTGTCTTTCTCAACTAGCTTCTTCGCTTTTTCAAGTGCAAGCTGTGGCGTTGCATCGGATGCTTCTTCGATAACAACAATCTTCTTGCCCCCAGCGGTGCTCTTAATTTCACGAAGAGCCAAGTTAAGACCCTTTGTAATTTCTGGCGCAGGACCAGCAAATGGACCGATGGTCGCATTGATGAATCCGATTTTGATCGTACCAGCGGCTTGGCTTGAGGGTGCTGTTACTAAGCCAGCTGCAAGTACACCTGCTACAACGCCAACGATGGCGGTGCGGCTAATGCGTTGTGCCTTCATGTATCTCCCCTGTTCGGTGTGAAGTTGAAGAATTTCTTCAACTGTTGTGTCGGAACTGCCTGACGCTAGTTCTGAACAAATCTGTCTTCGCCAGAAGACAGAAACTTAGTTGTGCAATCATCCTGATGCACCGGCTTTCTTGACTCGACGCGCACGAACTTGTGCTGCGATTCCCATTAACCCCTGTGGCGCAAGAAGTAAAACAACAATGAAAAGGATTCCTGTTGCGCCAACGTAATACCGTGTGAAATCCTGAATAATTGCCTCAAAGACGGCAATCAAAATTGCACCAACAAAAGCTCCACCAAGATATGTTGCGCCTCCCACAACTACAATCACGAGCAAATCAATCGAGCGCACAAGTCCCACACTTGCTGGCGAAATATTTGTGACGTAAAAAACTCCCATTACGCCTGCTATTGAAGCTATGAATGAAGAAAAAACAAAAGCAATCATCTTCAGTGGCATTGTTCGATAACCCATTGAAATCATTCGATCTTCATTGTCTCGAACACCTCGGAGGGCAATTCCAAAAGAAGTTTTTTCAAGGAACTTGCATAGGGCAAAGAGGACTACCGCAATGCCAAGGAAAAGGTAGTACAAGGGTTTTACATAATTAAAATCAATTCCAAAAATAATCGGACTTGGAATGCTATTGATTCCTGTATGTCCACCGGTAACTTCCTGAGCTTGATTTGCAAATGAATAGAGTCCGAGCGTTACGGCCAGGGTGAGCATAAAGAAATAAACACCCTTGGTTTTTAATGCAATCCATCCAATAAGCACTCCTGAAAGCGTGCCTGCCAAAATTGCGAGTGGCACAGATGTTCCAAATTTAACATTGTGATCAACTGAACTAATAGCGACTATGTATCCTGCTATTCCTGAAAAGAAGAGTTGACCAAGGGACATCAACCCTAAGTTGCGATTGAGGAAAGACATGCTGAGTGCTGCCACTCCCAGCCAGAGCGCACGTGTGCCACCGCTTGAAACCCAGAAATCTGGATCAGGTGTAATAAAAGGAAATGCAAGAGCTAAAATTAAGACGACCGCATACATAATTTGTTTTCTCGTCATTGCTTCTTCCCCAAAATTCCTTGAGGGCGAAACGCCAAGATGAGAATGAGCATTGCAAAGGTGATTATTCCGGCAAATGTTGGAAAATACCCAGTTGCAAATTGTCCAATTACACCCACTAGAAATGAACCAATAGCTACGCCACCAATAGAACCAAGCCCACCAATAATGACAACTTGGAGTGAAAAGAGAAGGTAATCGCCATCAGTGCCCATTCCAAAAGAGTTAGTTGTTCCGCCAACCGCACCTGCAAATCCAACTAATACGGAACCTAAGAAGAAGATCCAAATAAAGACAGCCTGAACATTAATTCCGAGTGCAGATACCATAGTTGTGTCATCAACGCCGGCACGAATAATTGCTCCATATCGTGTCTTGGAAATAAACGTCCACAAACCAATCGCAACAACAATTGCAAGAATTAGAATGAAAATTCTAAAGAATGGATATGACAAGCCTAGTCCTGGAATTGGTACAGAAAAAGAGACGATCTCAGGAATGCTTGTTTGGTAATACTCTCCACCAAATATTGCAAGCATCGCTTGTGCCAACACAAGTGAAACACCTAGAGTTATGAGCGCAACTCGTAATTCTTCGTACTGAAATTTACGCAATAACAAAACATAAACTAGTGTTCCGAAAATACCGAGAACTAACGCACCGCCAACTGCACCGTACAGCCAGTTACCGGTTTTATCTGCAATCGTCCACGAGAGGTAGCCTGCTAGCAGATAAAAAGCTCCGTGCGCTAAGTTAATGACGCGCATCAAACCAAATATGAGTGTTAATCCACTTGCAACTAGAAAATACAAACCAGCAAGAGTAATGCCGTTGAGAAAAGTAAAGATGAACTGAGTCATAAATACTCCTCTCCTCGGGTACTCCGGCTTGTATCTACCCCTGTATACAAGTGGAAGGTATGGGTGCTAGTCAATGGACTTCGCCAGATTTCTTAAGCGTTATTTATTCGTTATTTAAGCCTGATCTCCGAAAAATGGAGCCATGGACGCGACGATTTCATGCATATTCACTCGAAGATGGCCAAGGTGCCCCTCAACAGATTTCTTGATGCCGGACATGTCTTTTCCGATTATTGCCTGAGCAATTTCGGTGTGTTCATCAGAGCATGTCACCAAGTCCCTGGCTCCCGACACAGAGCGGGCCCAAAATCTCTGGATTCGTCGCCGAGTTACCCGAGAAACATCGGCAATCATTTCATTGTTAGCTGCGCGTATCACTGTTTCGTGAAAAATCTTGTCATGAGCAATCCAGGAATCGCGATCTCCTTTGGCAGCGGCTGCTGACATGTTTGAGGCAGATTCTTTAAGAACTTGAGCACCTGCATTATCAATGTTTTTTGCAGCTCTTTGAAACATATAGGTGTCGCAGAGAAGTAAAAGATCTATAGCTTCGTCAACATCTTTAGCGGTCAGCATTGCGACGGTAAATCGACCTGCTTCCCCTCGCTTAACGATTCCTTCAGTTTCCAATCGTTTAAGCGCTTCACGCACTGGAGTACGACTTACGCCGAGTTCTGAAGCCAGCTTATTTTCAGATATTTGTGAATTGGTTGGAATACGAAATGAAGTTATGGCAGCAATAAGCCACTCATATGCGTCTTCGCCGAGTGATTCCGAATTCTTCGGATCTAGTTTAGCGACGCTTTTTTTTACTGCCATAACTTCTCTCCTATTTTTGGATCAAACCCTAAATCAAACTCGATTTACAAATTCTCTGTTCTTAACCGTAACAGGAACCTTCATTAATTCAAGCACTCCCTTAGATACGTGGGTACTGTAACGATGAAACGCTTCCTCACCCTTGGCCTTTGTTGCACGCATGGGATTGCCGATGATTCCATTTTCAACGAATTCGTGGTGATCCATTGGGAATTGGAAGTATTGATAACCCTCAAACTCCACGTCTGGCATTCCGTCATCTTTGGAAAATGACTTAGGCAAAAACGCAGGCGTATGTGCGCGTGTATCAACTGCACGCTCCATGCGGACCAAATTATCGTTCCACGCCATATCTTGCGATGTTTCAAGTTCGCTGGAGTGCCAACCTGGAGTTTCCTCTGGTGGATTTTCCATGAGTCCAGCAAGGATTCCTGTGTAGCGCTCCATATACGGCTTCACAAAACCGATGAGTGCATTCGTTTCATATCTCAATTTACGAAGCACTGGGTCTACAACTTTAATATTTGAACCATGTCCGTTGACGAAAATAATTCGATTAAAACCGTGGTGAATTAGTGAACGAGCAACGTCGTACATCAAGTTATTTAGTGTCTCTGCTCGAACCGTGATGGTTCCGCGACCTTGACCCGGTCCATACATATGTTGCGGAGAATAACCTGTCCAAATTGGTGGCGTGTGCAAAATACCAATTTGTTCTGACACGCGAGCTGAAACTTCGACCGCTGTAATTGTGTCGGTGTACAAGGGTAAATGCGGCCCGTGTTGTTCTGTACTAGCCATAGGAACTAATACGACATCCTTTTCTGCAAGATACTCATTAATGTCTACATAAGAGAGATCTGCAATGTTCCATGAGCGAAACTTATTGCGGAAGGCATCATCCCCTGTTGTAATGTGTGGAACTTTTCTTGGGGGTGTTATGTAACTGGTCATATCTGCTCCTTTGGCTTATTTTGCTCGTACGCTGATAAGTGATAGAAAACGTTGTGCAACTGCAATACCGAACTCATCAGAGTTGGCATGCAAAGGTAATTTCTCAACCGGAATTTCTGGGTTGATATTTTTCATAAGTGCAGCTTCAAATGTCGCATCTGCATCGCGGTCCCAGAAAACACCACCAGGAACATTTGGAATTGAATATCCCTCACCTGGAATAACAATCTCAACTGGACCCTTTGAAGTGTTGGCACATTCAGCAAAATATGCACCGATCGTGCCCATCTCTTCTTTTGTACATCGTGCAAGTGCGAACTCTGGATTGTGGTCATAAATTGGACGGTTTTTGAACTCATCTGAAATAGATGTTGTGTGATGCACAGAAAAATCAACACATGCAGGTACAAGGATTTGTGGGATTCCAAGTGGGCCAACGCGCTTCATGCGACGCGGACCACCGTAATGAATGCCGCCCACAAGAGTTCCAACTATTTCTGATGGCGTGAAATCAATAACCCCGACGAATTGGCCTGCTTCAGCTAGCTCTTCCATTGCAGGTCCACCAACGCCATTTGCGTGAAAAGTAACTACTTCAAATCCTGATTTTTCTAACTCTTTTTGTAGGGCCATCACAGCTGTAGTTGTGTTTCCTAGCATTGTGACTGCGACGTACTTGCTGCCAGCAGGCGGCACTGTTAATTCATGACCGTGATTCACAAGTCCTGCCATTGCAGCAACTGCATTGTCATAAATTGTCTTTGAAATATGGTTTAGACCCAAAATATCAATAACCGTGTGCATTACTAACATGTCACTTGTACCAACGAGTGGGCCAAATTCATGACGACCAGATGCAATGGGTGATAAAACTAATTTTGGAACACCGATTGGCAGACTCATAAGTGCGCCAGCTCCCATTACGGAGCCCTCAGCGCCACCGATACCGATGGCGCCGAGGACTTCCCCCTTGGAATGGAGTTCCTTTACTTTCTCGATCACAAACGTTCTCATTCGTTCCACTGCGCGCCCGCGAGTTCCAGAATTCTGTAACTCGTGCAGAGTAATGCCGCCAAAGATTGCTAAGTCCTCGTGAGAAATATCAGGTGTAATTCCGAGTGGTTCACCCAGAATTCCTGTATCAATCACTGTCGTCTTAATTCCGAGACGGTTTAAACCGTCGCGAATATAAGCCGCTTCAGGACCTTTAGTATCTAAAGTGGCGATAATGAGAACGGATTTGCTCACGATAATTAGATCAAAGGAAGCAAATGCTTAGCGTTCTCTTCAACCAACCAGTCATAGAAGGATTCTGTAAGAATGCTTGAACCGTGGTCAATGATGAACTTAAGTTGTTCTGGACTGATATCCACGTTATCGAAGTTTGTTTCCAAAGCATTCTTGTAGTGGTTAGCAGGAGTGCGATCGATTGGAGCAACGAACTCAGCTGTGAGTGCGCCGTCGTAACCAATGCTCTTGAGTGTGTCAATGAGTTTCTTCCAGTCATAGTCACCATGACCTGCAGGCATACGGTTGTTCTCAGCTACGTGGAAGTCGGTCAGGCGACCCTTTGTGCTGCGAATTGCTTCGTATAGATCTGCTTCTTCGATGTTGATATGAAATGCATCAAGACATACACCGCAGTTTGGGCCAGTTGCCTCAGCGAGAGCCATTGCTTGCTCTGCGCGATTAAGAAAATAAGTTTCGAAGCGATTGAGTGGCTCAATTGCTAAACGAACTCCAGCTTTTTCTGAGTGCTCGTAAATTTCTTTCATTGACTCAACAGCCCATTTCCACTCCTCATCAGGTGTGGCATCAGGAACAATTTTTCCAACTGTTGCAGGAACAATTGTCATTTCATATCCGTCGAGTTCTTTAACCATAGTGATGCAGTCTTTTGTGTACTGCACTGATTTGGCACGCTGTCCTGGATCTGCTGCGACAAGATTTCTTTCACCGAGCATGAGTGTTACTGAACCCCAGCACTTAAGACCATGGTCATCAAGAAGTTTCTTGGTGTCTTTACTACCATTCAGTCCGAATTGCTCTGGTTCACCGCTAATCTCGATGCTCTTGTAGCCATATTTAGCTAGACGCGCGATTGTCACCTTAATAGGTTCGGCGCGCATCCAGTTATGCATTGATAGATGCATGATTCTCCTTTCAAAAAGAATCGATGGGTTACTAGTAACGCCCGTTCTTCGGAGGACCGAATCCAAGTTTTCCTGGATTCAGGATTCCATCCGGATCCCACGCGTCTTTTACTCCAAGGAGTAAATCAAATGCGGCGCCATGCTGTACTCGCATGAAGCGCCCGAGCTTTAACCCAACTCCGTGGTGTTCATTTAATGAACCCCCGTTATTGAGGCTGGCCTTTATCGCAGCATCCCAAACTCGGTCGTGAAGAGCAATAGCTTCTTGAGGATCTTCTGGTCCATTATCAATATAGAAACGGTCATAAATCATTCCGCCCCATGGGAACCAGTGAGAAAAGTGTGCGGTGTAACGCGCTTTGTATTCGGAGAAACCTTCTTCGATAACTTTTTTCTTTGCCCAATAAATTTTTTCTAGGTCTTCAAAGCGAGCACAGGTATCCGTAGTTCCAAAGATCTGCGGTGGCGCAGGAATATTGCCGTGCTTAAATGGTTCGTACTTGCCGTCCCACCACATCTTGCCGATTTCAGGACCGTATGACTTTCCACCAACTGCTTCGCAAAGCTTTGCAATCTCGGCACTCTCTAGAGCGGTAAGTGCTTTTGTTCCATCACACATAATGACAAGCAATACGCCTTCTACGCCCAAGTTAAGCCAAGAAGAAAGTTTCGCACTATCTGCCTCATCGTATAAACGAATTACAGCTGGACGCCAACGATCAGTCATGATGCGACGAGCGGCTTCGATACCTTCAGAAATATTTTTAAATCCGTAAGAGAGAAATTCCATGGACTCTGGAATTCTCTCGATGCGCATTGATGCCTTGGTGATAATTCCAAGAGTTCCTTCAGAACCAACAATGGCTTGGATAATTCCGGGACCAGATGCGTGGTTTGGAACTTTCATGGTTTCAATGAGTTTTCCTGGTGGAACGGCTGCTTCTAATTGCAGAACTAAATCTTCTGCTTTTCCGTATTTAGTTGAGACCACACCTGAACCGCGTGCTGCTAAATAACCACCGAGTGTTGCACCGAAGTGAAATGAACCCGGGTAGTGAGGCATTGTCAGACCTTTTGCATTAAGAATTTTCTCAAGCTCTGGTCCTTCGATACCTGCTTCAGCAGTAACAACCATTGAAACCTCGTCAATATGTAAAACTTTGTTGAGTCGGCGAAGGTCCATTGCAATACCCCCATAGATTGCAAAGGTTCCTCCTTGTGTACCTGAACCGCCACCACGCGGCACAACTGGAATTTTGTATTCGCATGCAATGCGCAAAACTTCTGCAACTTCTTCTGCAGTTCCTGGACGGACATAAAGATCTGCAGTTGGTACAGGCAAAGACTTGTATTTGAGGTATTGCGAAATCCAAGACCAATCCGCTGATTGTTCGTGCAGCAATGCTGCATCGGTATTTACATTCTCTGGCCCAACCACTGATGCGATCTCACGTTGAACCTGTGCAATTAAATACTGATCACGAATACGGCTCTGGTCTATCTCCCGCTTTTGGTACACCCGACTCTCCCTTTTCCCTCATCTACCCTGACTTCGTATTCCAGCTTGTATACAAGTAGCGATGCTAGGTGCCGCCCAGACCCCCGTCAAGGGTCTCGGTTCAGGTATTTTTCAGCGTGTTCAATGAAAGATTTTGCCGGGGTTCAAGATGCCCTTGGGATCGAGGGCGTTTTTGATCGAGGCCATCACGGCCATTGAGCCTGGGCCAGCCTCTTTTTCGAGTGATGAAATCTTGCCCGCACCGATTCCGTGCTCGCCCGTGCACGTTCCGCCCATATCAATAATTGCATCCGTCATGTGATGAGTGAGTTCGCGAACTGCTGGCAACTCTTCTGGATTGTTTGGATCAGTAATAATGAATGCGTGAAAGTTTCCATCTGCCACGTGACCAAGAATTGAAAATGGGAATGGACTCTGGCTCAGAATCTTTTCAGTCAGAGCAACAGCATCTGCCAATTTAGAAAGCGGCACAGCAGCATCCGTACTTATCGCACGTTTACCTGGGTGTGCCGAAATGCCTGCCCAATATGCATTGTGACGTGCTTGCCACAACTTACGGCGCGCACCTTCTTCTGAAGTCCATTCAAAGTTTGTTCCGCCGAATTCTGCAGCAATTTCTTGAACAACTTGTGCATCTTCTTCAACACTTCGTGGACTTCCATGAAATTCAAAGAGCAACGTAGGTGCTTCTTCTAAATCCAAACCATCGTGTTCATTGACGTTCTTGATGCATTGAGCATCTAAAAATTCACAGCGAGCAATAGCAACTCCAGATCGCACAATCGCAATTGCTGCTTGAACTCCATCTGCAAGAGTCGGAAAACGTGAGACTGCCGCGGCCATTTTTTCTGGAATTCCAAATACACGAAGGGTTATTTCTGTGACAATTGCGAGTGTTCCTTCAGAGCCGACAATCAAACGAGTCACGTCATATCCAGCTGATAATTTTCTTGTCTCACGTCCTGCATGAATAATTGTTCCATCTGCGAGTACGGCTGTGAGTTTCAAAACATTTTCGCGCATTGATCCATAACGTACTGTTGTTGTCCCAGCTGCTCCTGTTGATGTCATTCCACCGATGGTCGCATCTGCACCGGGATCTACTGAGAAGAAGAGTCCATCTGATGCAATTTTCTTATTCAAAGCCATGCGTTTAACTCCGGCTTGAACACGTACAGTTAGATCATCTGGGCTTACTTCTAAGATTTTATCCATGGCGCTTAGGTCTAGTGAAACTCCACCGAAAAGCGGCAGAACATGTCCTTCGAGAGAAGTACCTGCGCCAAATGCCACCACAGGAATGTCATGGGTGTTGCAGTACGCAAGTACGGCAGAGACTTCTTCAGTCGAATGAACTGTGATGACTGCAGATGGTTTTACAGGTGGGAATGCAGATTCATCTCGTCCATGTAAATCAAGCACGGAGTCATTTGTGGATATGCGACCAGCAACTAAAGCGCCAAGTGCCGCGATTTGATCAGCCGATAAATCTGTACGTGTGCGCATTGGTGTTACTTAGGGAGATTCAAACTGTGCAGACCGCCATCGACTGCCAAGACGGTTCCTGTTGTTGATTTTTGTCCAGGGTGCGCTAAATAAATAATTGCATTAGCTACTTCATCTGCACTGACAAGTCTGCCCATAGGCTGACGCGCTTCTAGTGCTGCTCTTTCTTTTGCAGGATCTGCAGCGTGAGATAACAAGCGAGCAATCCACGGTGTCTCTGCCGTTCCTGGATTCACACAATTAACTCTAATTTTTTCTGCAAGTAAGTCAGCAGCCATTGCAAGAGTCAATGACAAAATGGCCCCTTTGCTTGCGCTATAGATTGCACGCTTTGGTAATCCAACAGTTGCAACCACAGAACATGTATTAACAATTGCTGCGTCAGTACTTTTGCGAAGTAAAGGCAGTGCTGCCGCGCTTACTCGTGATGTTCCAATCACGTTGATATTTAGAACTTTGTTCCACTCTTCTGTGGTCGCAGCTTCTACGCCACCTTGAGCACCAATGCCTGCATTATTAATCAGCACATCAATCTTTGTTACTTTGCTGGTAATTTTCTTAAATGCCTGCGTTACAGATTCGTCGCTGCCAATATCGCACTGGATCCATGTACCCGCACCGCTTAATTCGAGTTCGCCTGCAGATACATCTAAACCGAAAACTTTTGCGCCTTGTGCCTTTAATTTTTTGGAAACAGCTAATCCAATTCCAGAACCTGCGCCTGAAATAACAACATTAAAACCCTGAAAGTCAGTACTCATTTACTGTGTGCCCTTCGAATATGCAACGAGATTAGATTGAATCTCACCGATTCCTTCAATGCCAGTACGCAAAACATTTCCTGCACGTAAGTATTTTGGTGGCTTAAAACCAAGTCCAACGCCAAATGGTGTGCCGGTATTAATAATGTCTCCAGGGTGGAGCTCCATGAATTGGCTGATGTACCAAATAATATGATTAATGCCGAAGAGTAAATCATTGGTATTTGAATCTTGACGCATTTCTCCATCCACGCTGCACCACAGACGAAGGTTCGAACCGTTGATTTCATCCGGCGTAACAATGCATGGACCTACAGGATTAAATGTTGGAAATGACTTTCCTTTCACCCACTGTCCTGATCTCTCAAGTTGCCAGTGACGTTCACTGACATCTTGGCTGATTGAATAACCCAGAATGAAATCAGGTGCTTGCTCTGGTGAATCTAAATACAGTGCTTTCTTTCCAATGACAATTGCTAGTTCTACTTCGTAATCTGTTGCATCGCTTGCAGGCGGAATAACAATGTCGTCATTTGGTCCAACAACACTGTCGGGTGCTTTCATAAAAATTATTGGTTCTTTAGGGGTTTCGGCATTGGCTTCTTTAATGTGGCCCAAATAATTCAAGCCAACACAAATAACCTTTGTTGGGTTGTGAATAGGCGCGCCGATTCTGCTGGCGCCCAAAGATTCGGTAGGCAAAGATGACAAATCTGCGCGAGCTACTTTTTGTTGCGCACCGTTTTCTAGATCAGTCCGTGACCAATCAGCGATAATTGAATCAACAAATATAACCTTCTCGTCCGAAATCACGGCAGCACGTTCTTTGCCAACTACTCCGATGCGCGCGATTCTCACTGTGTGATCTCTTTCTTTAACTAGTTGATGAACTTAACCATATCTATGTGGAGGCAGTCCACTTAATCCCGTGCCGGTGACGGCAAGAATCTTTCCCGCCAAAGGTTCTTTAGCAAGATCTATACCTTGGCTGGCTGTTGTCACAATCAAAACATTTCCATCTACTCCACCGAATGTGCACGATGTTGGTCTGCTTACTCCTAGTTTAATCTCCGATATCTTCTTGCCTGATGGTTCGTAAATTTCGAGTCGGCCGCCATCCCATAGAGCTACAACAATTTTTCCATCTGCCGTCACGGACATACCATCTGGTATTCCTTGTGAAGTATCGAATGTAATCAAATCAATTGGATCACTTATGCGACCGTCAACAGCTTCGTATTCAAATCTTTTTAGAACACCAGGAATGCTATCGATGTAATAAAAATATTTGGCATCAGGGCTCCAGCCCATTCCATTAGAAAGAGTCACGTTATCTAGAACCCTTGAAAAAGAACTATCTTGTTCAAGAACGTATAAGGAGCCGCGATTTTTTTCAAAAGAGAGTGCCAAGCTGCCTGCCCAGAACCGACCAACAGGATCTACTTTTCCATCATTCATTCGCATATCTGATGCAAGAAATGTGTGCAGTGCAGAAAACTTTCCGTCGATGCCTACATGCGCAAAGCCTTCTTGAGTTGCTGCTATGTAATCACCACCATGTGTGTGTGCAATCGCTCCAACCATTGATGGGGCTGAAAAACTCTGTGTCGAACCCGTATCTAAATCTGCTGTATGAAATTTATTCTGTGTGATGTCTGTCCACGTAACGCAATTTCTCTCTGGACTCCAGATTGGTCCTTCACCTAAATCAGAAACAACATTTGAAATCGCACGAATATTCATGGCTACATAATTCGCGGATCAATATGAATTTTTGGACCTATGCCGGCGCCATCGATTTTCATTCCAGAGAGCACATCCGATGTCTTTGATAAACCAACTGTTGCAGCAACGATTGGTCGTGGATCAATCTCTCCGCGTGAGTAAAAATCAATCGTTCCTTTAAGTCCTGGTGATGCAGAAAGAATTCCAACTGCCGTGACATCTTTTAATACGAGTGAGCGACTATCCAAGGTGCTGGGTACTCCGGAGACTCCGATGTACACAACGCGTCCGCCAGGTTCTACTCGTGCAAGCGCCTCGGCAGGAATCTCTGCACTATTTGTTGCATCAATAATTGCATCAAAACCACCATCAGCGTCCTCAAAGACTTGTGTGGAGAAGTGAACTCCCAAATCTTTTGCGAGTGAAAGCGTTGCAGGATTGCGACCGACGATATGAACTTCTGCACCCATTGCTAGTGCAAACTGAGCGGTAAGTAAACCAATAGTTCCACTTCCCCACACTAAAACTTTTTTACCAGGTCCAGCATGAGCCGCTTGGGCAGAACGTAGTGAGTTTCCACCTGGCTCGATCAACGCACCTACGGTGTCATCTATTGAATCTGGTAATTCATGAAGAGCAAATTCAGGAACCAAGAGTTGTTCTGCAAGAGCACCAGGCCAACCATTTCTAATTCCGATTTCAAATCTATCAGCGCATACATGTTGTAAACCAGATCTGCATCGCTTGCATTTCTGGCAACCCAACATTGTGTCGCCAGTTACGCGTTTACTAATCCATTTCTTATCCACGCCATCACCAACATGTGAAACTGTGCCACACCATTCGTGACCGAGTCGTATTGGATACTGCGCTTCACCCGTTTGGAAATAAGCCATGTCGCCATCAAAAAATTCAACATCGGTTCCACATACTCCAGCACGTGCAATATCAATAACAACGTGACCTGGCTTTGCAACAGGTGCATCAACTTCTTCAATACTTGATTGACCAGGTGAATGAACAACGAATGCCCTCATAAGAACGCCAATGCTAGACGAAATATTCGCAGCACGGCTATGCTCCTTGAGTGCGAAGTTCAGATTGGTACGCGGGCGATGATAGAGATGCCTATATTCACCGTGCGTGGATGCGTCGCGGTAATCCAGATTCCGCATTTGATGGACGCCCGCAGATCGCAATAGTTAATACAGCCTCTGATCTTGCACCATGTAATACACACCTCGATGAAATTGCGCAGAGCGTAAAAAATGGAATCTGGGAAGCAGGTGGAGTCCCACTCAATTTGCCAATGATTTCACTTGGTGAAACTCAAGTGCGACCAACTGCAATGTTGTGGCGCAATATGGCTGCTATGGCGACTGAAGAAATGATGCGCGCAAATCCGATTGATGGCGCGGTTCTCTTAGGTGGTTGCGATAAAACCATTCCAGCTTTGTTAATGGGTGCATCTTCTGTTGATCTTCCATCAATTGTTGTTCCGGGTGGACCAATGCTTACTGGAACATTTAGAGGATCGCCGCTTGGTTGCGGAACAGATGTGTGGCGCATGAGCGAAGAAGTTCGTGCAGGTTTATTAAGCAAAGCTAAATTCTTAGATTCAGAGTCAGCAATGATTCGTTCTCGTGGTCACTGCAACACAATGGGAACTGCCTCAACCATGGGAATCATGGCCGAAGCACTTGGCATGACACTTCCAGGTGTCGCTGGAATTCCCGCTGCCGATAGTCGTTTGTTGCAAGCTGCTCACAACTCTGGTCGTCGAATTGTTGAGATGGTTTCTAGTGACCTCAAGCCAAGTGATGTGATGACTAAAGCCTCTTTTGAAAATGCAATTCTTGCTCTTGCGGCCATTGGCGGTTCGACCAATGCTGTAGTGCATTTACTCGCAATTGCTGGCCGATTGGGTGTTGACCTCACACTGGATGATTTTGATCGAATTGGTTCACGCATTCCGCTGCTCGTAAATCTGCAACCATCTGGCAAGTTTCTTATGGAGGATTTCCATCGTGCGGGCGGTCTGAGCGCAGTTTTCAAAGAACTAGAAAAACTTCTTAATCCAAAGGCGATTACAGTGACAGGTAAATCCATTATTTCCACTATCGGTGATGGAGAAATTTATGATGCGCAAGTGATTAAGAAATTTGATGCACCCCTTCAAAAAGAAGCTGGCATTGCGGTCTTGCGGGGAAATATTGCACCACTCGGCGCTGTTATTAAACCTGCTGCAGCGAGTCCTGCGCTTCTAAAGCACTCTGGTCCAGCAATTGTTTTTGAAAGCATAGAAGATTTCCATGCGCGTATTGATTCTGATGACTTAGATGTCACAGCAGATTCAGTTTTGGTCCTACGCGGATGCGGTCCTAAGGGATATCCAGGGATGCCAGAAGTTGCGAACATGAAAATTCCTGGAAAGTTAGTTGCGCACGGCGTAACAGATATGGTTCGAATTTGTGATGGTCGTATGAGCGGAACAGCATATGGAACGGTAATTTTGCATGTTGCACCAGAGTCAGCAGCGGGTGGTCCGCTTTCAAAAATTAAATCCGGTGACATTATCGAACTAGATGTCGCTGCTCGCACACTTAATGTGAAGTTATCTAATTCTGAACTTGCTTCGCGTGTTACATCATCAGCAACAGAAAAGGCGTATGCCGATCCAGAACGTGGATGGCAGAGAATCTATATCGATCACGTGTTGCAGGCAGATACAGGAGCCGACCTAGATTTCCTCCGTGGATCTAGCGGCTCTGACGTGACGCGCGAATCTCACTAAATCTGTGCACTGCAATACCAGCGATTAATCCCCAGAATGGCGCACCCACTCCCCAGCCAGACACCCCAGAAATAGTTACCAAGAAAGTAACAATTGCAGAGTCTCTAAAATCTTTTTTCTCAAGTGCATCTGAGAGTGAACCAGTAATCACAGGTAATAATGCAAGACCCGCTAAAATTGCGGTGAGTTCTAGTGGAAATGCGCCATATAGAGTTGAAAAGATTCCAGCGAATAGCGCAGCAACGCTGTAGGCAACTCCGGAAGCCACACCAGCAAAGTAACGAGTCTTTGGATTTGGATCACTATCTGGTGAGATAGCAATCGATGCAGTCATTGCAGATAAGTTAACTCCAGCACCACCAAAGCCTGCGCCCAATAGCGACAATGTTCCTCCAAAGTGCACAATCTGATTGACCGGTGGTTTGTAGTGAACAGCTTTAAGCAGAGCAATCCCGGGAGCATTTTGCGTCGTCATTACCATTAAGAAAATTGGAATTGTAAGAGTGAAGAATGAGCCAATAGAAAATGTTGGATTGGTCCACACTGGACTGACTACCTCAAAGTTCAAGGGTGGAATATCGATTTTCGATTGGGCAATTACGGTGATTAATCCGACAGCAAAGGAAGCCAATAATGGTGCCCGCCATTTCAGAGTGCGCCCAAGATAGAAGACAAGAAGCATTAAAAGTCCGAGCAAAGGATTAATACGAGTAGAAGTAAAGATGCGCGTTCCAAAGACCAGCAATACTCCTGCAAGCATTGCCATGATGATTGCGTGAGGAATGGATTGCATTAACTTATTAAATATCCCTGTGTACCCAACAATCATTAACAAAATTGATGCACCAAAGTAGGCACCAATTACTTCTGAAAATGGATGATCCACCAAACCTGTTACCAGTAGCGCAGTAGTTGTGGACGCCCATGAACCAATGATGGGTATCCCGAATCGAAGAGTCAGTAATAATCCGAAAAGTCCAGATCCCAAGAAGACCGCAAAGAGCCATGAGTTAGTTAATTCGATGGGCATATCCGCAGCTGCTGCAGCCTGATACAAAATTGCAATTGGCCCCGTAGTGGATACGAAGACAACTAGAAAGCCAGATAAAAGAGCTGTCCAGGATGCTGCTTCAGGAAGATTTCGAAGATTGCGTGCGAGTGCTTTAAATAGAGGTACATCAGTCGTGCCTGTCTCGATTTCAGACATTACTTCGCAAATCTATTGATTGTGCGAACATGTGAAGGATTCAGGTCTGAAACTGATTTCACACCAAGTAATTTCATCGTGCGATAAATCTGGTTGTTTAAGATTTCAATGGTGCGATCAACGCCATCTCGTCCACCAGCCATAAGACCATACAAATATGCGCGACCAATCCAGGTGAAGTTAGCGCCGTTAGCAAGGGCTGCAACGATGTCAGCTCCGTGCATGATTCCTGTGTCCATGTGAAGTTCAGCTTTCTTGCCAATCTTCTTGCGAACTTCTGGAAGTAATAAGAATGGAACTGGTGCACGATCTAGTTGGCGGCCACCGTGGTTGGATAAAATAATGGCATCAGCGCCCGCACTTACGGACTTAACCGCGTCCTCCACGTTTTGAATTCCTTTAACGACGAGCTTGCCCTTCCAATTCTTGCGAATCCATTTTAGGTCATCGAAAGTGACTGTTGGATCAAACATTGAATCAAGTAGCTCAGCGACTGTACCATCCCACGTATCAAGGGAAGCAAACTTGAGTGGATCTGTTGTTAGAAAGTTCATCCACCAGGCTGGTCGTGGAATCGCATTAATTATTGTCTTTGATGTTAGTGATGGTGGAATAGTCATGCCATTTCGCACATCACGCAGACGTGCACCTGCAACAGGGACATCTACTGTTAAAACTAGAGTGTCAAAACCTGCAACCTTTGCGCGGTCAACAAGTGCCATTGAGCGATCGCGGTCTTTCCACATATATAACTGAAACCAATTGCGACCATGAGGAGCTGCCGCTGCTACATCTTCGATGGAGCGTGTTCCCATTGTTGAGAGTGTGTAAGGAATTCCAGCATCAGCTGCTGCAGTACATCCAGCGATTTCGCCTTCGGTCTGCATCATTCGAGTAAAGCCTGTTGGTGCGATACCAAATGGCAATGAATGTTTATGACCAAGCATTGTTACTGATGCATCGACCTTGGATACATCGCGCAGTACATTTGGTGAGAATTCGATTTCTTCGAAAGTTTTGCGAGCTCGAGTCAAACTTATCTCTTGATCAGCAGATCCATCGGTGTAGTCAAAAGGTGCTTGTGGAGTACGTCGCTTTGCAATCGTGCGAAGATCATAAATTGTGAGCGCGCGTGTAAGTCTTCGCTTTTTTGCACTAAAGATTGGCTTTCTAAATTTTAAGAGTTGAGTAAGATCGCCAATTCGAGGAATACGACGTTTAACTTTCACTCTAGTTTTAGAACCAGAATCAGCCATCGTCGTACTCTCCTTTATAAAAATAAAACAACGTGCGTAGCCCCGAAGGGATTCGAACCCTCGTAGCTGGCTTGAGAAGCCAGAGTCCTAGGCCGCTAGACGACGGGGCCCTAGATTTTTCTTTACTGCTTTACTGCGCTGGGGTACCAGGACTCGAACCTAGACTTACTGAACCAGAATCAGCAG
>CAZNWM010000015.1:0-23061 GCA_964576975.1 uncultured Candidatus Planktophila sp. | reverse complement strand
GGCCACCTTTGCCTGGTGTAACTCCACCAACAACTTTTGTGCCAGATGCCAACATTCGCTTAGTGTGCTTAGTTCCTTCTGCACCTGTCATTCCCTGAACTATGACAGTGCTCTTTTCATCAAGAAAAATAGACATTACTTTGCCGCCAATTCTGCAGCACGATTTGCTGCTCCATCCATAGTGTCTACTTGCTCGATTAATGGATGGGCTGCTGCTTTAAGAATTGCACGCCCTTCAATAACGTTATTGCCATCTAGTCGCACAACAATTGGTTTCGTGGCTTTTGGCCCCAATAATTCGAGCGCTTGAACAATTCCGTTAGCAACAGCGTCACAAGCAGTGATTCCACCGAATACATTAACAAAAACACTCTTAACATCTGAGTCGCCCAAAATAATTGAGAGACCATCGGCCATCACTTGCGCTGATGCACCACCACCAATATCTAAGAAGTTTGCTGGACGGACTCCTCCGTGTTTTTCTCCAGCGTATGCAACAACATCGAGCGTGCTCATTACGAGACCAGCACCGTTGCCAATGATTCCAACTTGTCCATCAAGTTTTACGTAATTCAGATCTTTCTCTTTTGCGGCAGCTTCTAAAGCATTTGTTGCTGCGTGATCAACGAGTGCTTCATGATCAGGATGTCTAAAGCCTGCATTGTCATCTAGCGTTACTTTTCCATCCAGAGCAATGATTTTGCCATCGACTGTTTTTACTAGTGGATTTACTTCTACGAGAGTGGCATCTTCTGATTGGAAAACTTTCCAGAGCGTTAAAAGCACTGCTTCGACTTGTGGCGCGACATCTGCTGGAAAAGCTGCAGCTGCGACAATCTCTTTTGCTTTCTGCGCACTGATTCCAAGATTTGCATCAACTGGAATTTTTGCCAGTTTCTCAGGTGCGGTATGCGCTACTTCTTCAATATCCATTCCACCTGAAACAGATGCCATAACAAGAAAGGTTCTATTTGATCGATCTAACAAAATTGCTAAATAGTATTCGGAGTCAATTGGAGCAGCTTGTGCAATCATCACCGTGCGAACGGTGTGGCCTTTAATGTCCATTCCAAGAATTGCACTGGCTTTTTCTTTGGCTTCAGATGCATTTTCTGCAACTTTAACGCCACCAGCTTTTCCACGGCCGCCAACTTTTACTTGAGCTTTGACGACGACTTTGCCGCCAATTTTCGCTGCGGCATCGTGTGCTTGTTCTGGAGTTGTTGCGATAGCAGCAGCAAGCACAGGTACTCCGTGTTTTTCGAAGAGATCTCGCGCTTGGTATTCAAAGAGATCCACAGAAAACTCCAGTCATGTCGTTAAAAAGTATTTGCTAATACTAGAGCTTCTCAACTGGTGCATAACGCAGCAGTAATCGCTTCTCTCCGTACTGTCCGAAGTTTATGGTCGCTTCGGACTTATCTCCTTCACCTGCAATGGCCACAACAGTTCCGAGCCCAAATGTGTCATGTGACACACGCTCACCCACTGCTAATTGCATTGCAGTGCTTTTCTTTCCGGTCGGCCGAGGAGGCGGCGCTGTTGCGACGCGAGATTTACGAACCAGAGATGGCGACAATGATGCAGATGCACCACCGTGATTTCTCCACTCGATTACACCTTCAGGAATTTCATCAAGGAAACGTGATGCTGGGTTGTATGTCGGTGATCCCCATGAAGAGCGATACTCCGCACGAGAAATATAAAGACGTTTTTCTGCACGAGTGAGACCGACGTATGCAAGACGACGTTCTTCTTCAATTTCATCTTTCTCACCGAGTGTTCGTGAATGTGGAAATATTCCATCTTCCATTCCTGTAAGAAATACAGTTGGAAACTCCAAACCTTTTGCAGTGTGCAGAGTCATCAGCGTCACGACACCACCATGATCTTCACCTTCTGGAATTTCATCGGCGTCTGCAACGAGTGAAACTTTTTCAAGGAAACCAGCGAGTGAAATCTCCTCATCTTCACCTAGCTCTTCAAATGGGCGCTCTTCGTACTCCATTGAAACAGCTACTAATTCCTTAAGGTTTTCTACACGAACTTCATCTTGTGGATCTGTGCTTGCAGATAATTCAGAGAGCAAGCCTGATTGCTCAAGAATTGCTTCGATGATAATTGATGGGCGAGTCTTTGCTTCAACGAGTGTGCGAAGTGCGACCATCATTGAGACAAACTCATTAACTGATTGGGCTGCTCGTGCAGGCATTCCAGATGCTTGTTCCGATTGAGACAAAGCACTCCAGAAAGACAAGTTGTTCGCTTGCGCATGTAAATCCACACATTCAATTGCTCGATCACCTATGCCGCGCTTTGGAACATTAATGATTCGACGTAATGAGATTTCATCTTCTAAATTAGCGAGCACCCGCAAATAAGCCAGTAAATCTTTAATTTCTTTACGTTCGTAGAATCGAAGGCCGCCAACAACTTTGTATGGCAACGCCGATCGCATGAATACTTCTTCAAAAACGCGAGACTGAGCATTTGTGCGATAAAAAATTGCTGTGTCCCCTGGTTCAGATTGACCGCTGCGTTGCAGTTCACGAATCTCATCTTTCACAAACTCAGCTTCATCGTGTTCTGACTCAGCGACATAACCAATCAAAGGCGCACCTGCACCTTCTTCGGACCATAAGTTTTTCTCTTTGCGACTCTCATTTTTGGTAATTACAGCATTGGCTGCAGAGAGAATATTTTGTGTCGAACGATAGTTTTGTTCAAGCAATACAGTTGTTGCATTTGGATAATCCAATTCAAATTGCAGAATATTGCGAATAGTTGCACCACGGAATCCATAAATTGATTGGTCGGCATCGCCAACCACGCACAGTTCGGCTGGGGCTAAACCCTCTTGAGCATTACCTACAAGCTCTTTGACCAAGATGTACTGGGCGTGATTTGTATCTTGATACTCATCGACTAGGACGTGCTTAAATCGTGAACGTAGACGAGCCTTTGCTTCAGGGTATTTCTGAAGAACTTCAACTGTTTTCAAAATTAAATCATCAAAATCCATTGCATTTGCCTGCTGCAATCTACGTTGATAGATGGCATAAACATCGGCAACAACTTCCTCAAACTGATTCTTGGTTGCATTGACATAATCATTGGGACCCATCAATTCATTCTTTGCATTAGAAATAATTGATTGAAATTGACGAGCTGGATAGCGCTTCGGATCTAAGTTCAGTTCTTTCGCCACAATTGTGATGAGTCGCAAGCTATCTGCAGAGTCATAAATGCTAAATGAATTTCCATAACCAAGTCGAACAGCTTCTTGCCTCAACAAACGGACACAAGCAGAGTGAAATGTCGAAACCCACATTGATTTTGCAACTGGACCAACCAGTGCTGCAACGCGATCTTTCATTTCGCCGGCAGCTTTATTTGTAAATGTGATTGCCAGGATTTCATATGGTGCAACACCACGTCGGGCCATTAAGTATGCAATTCTGCGAGTGAGTACACGTGTTTTCCCAGAACCAGCACCAGCAACTACAAGAAGTGGACCACCGCTATGAATAACAGCGGCTTGCTGTTGCGGATTGAGCCCTTCTAGTAAGGCATCGGTACTTTCCATGGCGGTGAGTCTATTAGGCTTACCGACATGGAACCGATTGCAGATAACGAAATCAAGCGCGTGCTTGTTGTTAACGCCCACCCTGATGATTCTGATTTCGGCGCTTCCGGAACAATTGCACAGTGGGTTAAAAAAGGAATACAAGTGTCATATGTGTTCTGCACAAATGGTGATCAAGGCGGCGAAGAGTCAGGTATCGCGAAAGAAGATATGCCTAAAGTTCGCCAGCGCGAACAGCGTGAAGCTGGCGCGGTTATCGGCGTAACTGACATTACATTTTTAAATTATGTTGATGGCCACTTAGAAGCAACTATTGCTCTACGCAAAGATATTGTCCGCCAAATTCGTCGAGTACAACCAGATCGCATGGTGTGCCAGAGTCCAGAAAGAAATTGGGAAAGAATTGGTGCGAGCCACCCAGATCACTTGGCAGCAGGCGAAGCAGCTGTACAGGCTGTATATCCAGATTCTCGAAACCCTTTTGCATTCACAGATTTATTGGAGAAAGAAAAGTTAGAACCGTGGAAAGTACGCGAAATATGGATGATGGGATTCTCTAATCCAGATCACTTTGTTGACGTTACTGACACTTTTGATTTGAAGATCAAAGCACTACACGCTCACGCATCGCAAACTTCTCATAACTCAGAGCTAGAAAAGATGGTGCGTGAATGGGGCGCACGCAACGCAGCTGCAGCTGGATTTGCAGAAGGCAGACTTGCTGAAGCTTTTAAAATAGTTAATACAAATTAATTAACTAAGACTTTTGAAATCGCAATAGTTTTTGCGGGTTTTCCATCTGGAGCGCCACCAACAGCGCCTGCCTTAGCAATTGCTTTGACAATATCTAAACCAGATGTAATGGTCCCCCAAATTGTGTAACTAGGTGCAAGTGTTGTGTCGGCATACACCAAGAAGAATTGGCTTCCATTTGTGTTTGGCCCTGAATTAGCCATGGCAACTGTGCCTTCTGGATAATTATTTTCGACATTTTGTGGCAAATTCTCATCTGGGTAAGTGAATTGCGGTCCACCGCTACCAGTTGCTGTTGGATCTCCGCACTGCAAAACAAATAATCCTTCTGTGGTTAAACGATGGCAAAGTGATTCATCGTAATAACCACCCTTTGCAAGGGCCGCGATCGATGTCATCGTGAATGGAGCTTTTGAACCAACCGTACTGATCACAATATTTCCACAATTAGTAACAAGAGTGAATGACTTTGGGAACTTAGTAAGCACCGCTGTCGGAGTAGGAATCAATTTTGGATCATGGCCCTTTGCTTTTGTTTCAGAGCAAGTGATGCCAGATTCAGTTACTGGCTCAGGCTGCGTAATTTCTTCACTAGTGTTTGGAGTGCTTGTGCTGCTGGTTTCGGTCGTGTTGCCGCATGCAGTCAATGTAAGAACAACTGCCACTAGTAAAGATAGTGAAACCTTATTGATGCGTAGCATTTATTACTCCCACTCGATTGTTGCTGGCGGCTTACTGGTTACATCTAACACGACTCGATTTACTTCGCGCACCTCATTGGTGATACGTGTCGAAATCTTCTCAAGAACTTCGTATGGGATTCGCGACCAATCCGCAGTCATCGCATCTTCACTGGACACAGGGCGTAAAACAATCGGATGGCCATATGTGCGCCCATCGCCTTGTACTCCAACGCTTCGAACATCTGCCAGCAAAATTACTGGGCACTGCCAAATATCTCTATCAAGGCCTGCCGCCTTTAACTCTTCACGAGCAATCACATCGGCAGCACGCAGAATTTGTAGGCGCTCACGAGTAACTTCTCCGATGATTCTGATGCCAAGTCCTGGACCTGGAAATGGTTGACGCCAAATGATTTGATCTGGCAAACCTAGTTCTGCTCCAACATTTCGCACTTCATCCTTGAAGAGCTCACGCAGTGGTTCAACCAATGTGAAGTTGAGGTCATCAGGTAATCCACCAACATTGTGATGTGACTTTATGTTTGCAGCACCTGTTCCACCGCCTGATTCGACAACATCTGGATACAGAGTTCCTTGAACCAAAAACTCAACTTCCCCACCGCTGGCAATTTCGCGTGCAGCTTTTTCGAAAGATCGAATGAATTCGCGCCCGATTATCTTGCGCTTTGTTTCTGGATCGGTAACACCCTTAAGAGCATCTAAGAATTGATCAACTGCATCAATGACAACAAGGTTTACACCAGTTGAAGCGACAAAGTCTCTTTGTACTTGCTCTGATTCACCGCTTCGCAATAAACCGTGATCAACAAAGACGCAGGTTAATTGTTTTCCGACAGCTTTTTGAATAATCGCTGCAGCAACTGCTGAATCGACTCCACCAGATAATCCGCAGATCACTCGCTTATCGCCAATTTGCTTGCGAGCTTTTTCAATTTCGGTTTTAGAGATATTTGCTGTTGTCCATGATGTATTGCACTTAGCAATATTGACCAGCCAATTTTTGAGGATTGCTTGACCGTGTTCAGAGTGCAGGACTTCTGGATGAAATTGAACCCCAGATAACTGCGCGTTCGAACTTTCAAAGGCAGCAATAGCTGTATCGCTGGTACTTGCAGTAACACTAAAACCGCTTGGAGCTTCAGTAACTGCGTCGCCGTGAGACATCCAGACTCTTTGTTCTGTAGGTAGAGAGTTAAATACTTTCGAACCAGCCTTTACAGTTAATTGCGTGCGACCAAATTCAGATTTACCGGTCTGGCTTACGACGCCACCAAGTGCTGCTGCCATTGCTTGAAAGCCATAACAGATTCCGAAAATTGGAATGTTGAGAGCAAAAATTGCAGGATCGACTGAGGGTGCATTTTCTGCATACACACTAGAGGGCCCACCGGAAAGAATTATTGCTTCAGGGTTTTTTGCACTTACCTGTTCTGCAGAAATAGATGCTGGAACGATTTCTGAGTAAATATCTGCTTCACGGACTCGTCGGGCGATTAGTTGTGCATATTGCGCACCAAAATCAACGACTAGAACTCCGTGAGGATTAGGCACGGTGAATAAGAACTTCTACTCGCTGGAATGACTTCACATCTGAATAACCAGTTGTTGCCATCGCACGACGTAGTGCACCAAATAAATTCATCGAGCCATCTGCTGCATGTGATGGTCCAAGCAAAATTTCTTGAAGAGTTCCTGATGTACCAACTGCAACTCTTTCTCCACGTGGAAGTTCTGGGTGATGAGCTTCAGATCCCCAGTGCCAACCAAGTCCAGGTGCCTCCGTTGCTTTTGCAAGTGGTGAACCCATCATGACGGCATCGGCGCCACATGCAATTGCTTTAGCAATGTCGCCACTTCGTCCAACAGAACCATCTGCAATAACGTGTACATAGCGTCCACCAGATTCGTCTAAATATTCGCGACGAGCCGAAGCAACTTCAGCGACAGCAGATGCCATAGGAACTTCGATTCCCAGAACTTTTCTTGTGGTGTGTGCAGAACCGCCACCAAAACCAACAAGCACGCCAGCAGCACCAGCACGCATTAAGTGCAGTGCACCCGTTGCAGTTGCAACACCGCCAACGATTACTGGGACATCTAGTTCGTAAATAAACTTCTTTAGGTTAAGTGCTTCTGTTTCTGCTGCCACGTGCTCCGCGCTAACAGTTGTTCCACGGATTACGAAAATATCTACACCAGCATCAATTACAGCTTTATGTAATTCGGCGGTACGTGCTGGAGAAAGCGAAGCGGCAACGGTTACCCCGGCATCTCTGATTGTTTTAATGCGTTCTTTAATCAGTTCAGGCTTTATCGGCGCGGAATAAATCTCTTGCATGCGCTTTGTTGCGTGCTTATCTGGCATCGATGCAATTTCACCGAGTGGAATGCGCGGATCTTCATAGCGAGTCCACAAGCCTTCAAGGTTTAGAACACCGAGACCGCCAAGTTTGCCGATTGCAATTGCTGTCTCTGGTGAAACAACAGAATCCATTGGCGCTGCCATCATTGGTAAATCAAACTTGTACGCGTCAATTTGCCATGAAGTAGAAACTTCTAGCGGATCACGTGTGCGTCGACTTGGGACGATTGCGATGTCGTCAAAGGAATACGCCTGGCGGGCTCTCTTTCCGGGAGCTAATTCAATATCGCTCATGTTTTTCCCTTCGGTGACTTAATTCTTCTGTGAATAGTTTGGCGCATCTGCAACATGCAAAACATCGTGCGGATGACTCTCTTGCAGGCCTGCAGATGTAATTTGAATCAATCGCCCTTCGCGGCGAAGTGTTTCGATATCTGGGGCTCCTGCATAACCCATGCCAGAACGTAATCCACCAACTAGTTGATGAACAACATCGGCGGCAGATCCACTGTAAGAAACTTTTCCTTCGATACCTTCTGGAACTAATTTATCTTCTGATAAAACATCATCTTGCATATAACGATCTTTTGAATATGACTTCTTATCTCCGCGCGATTGCATCGCAGCGAGTGAACCCATTCCGCGGTAAGCCTTGTATTTGCGGCCATCAATTTCTACGAGCTCGCCCGGTGATTCATCGCAACCTGCAAGTAATGATCCGAGCATTACAGAGTTTGCGCCGGCAACGATTGCTTTAACAATGTCACCTGAGTATTGCAATCCGCCATCTGCAATAAGTGGAATGCCAGCTTTTTGACACGCCTTGCTTGCTTCCATGATCGCCGTTATTTGTGGAACACCAACACCTGCAACTACGCGAGTTGTGCAAATAGATCCTGGACCAACGCCAACTTTTACCGCATCGGCTCCAGCATTAATAAGTGCTTGCGCTCCTGCACGTGTTGCAACATTTCCGCCAATAACTTGTGTGGTCGGTGAGAATTTTTTGATTCGAGCGATTGCATCTAGAACTGCGCGATGATGGCCATGTGCGGTGTCCACGACAACTACGTCAACGCCCGCTTCAATAAGTGCTTGTGCGCGGTTGAATCCATCATCTCCCACGCCAACTGCTGCACCTGCAAGACCGACGTTTTTTACTAACTTAACGTGGGTGACTTGTTCATCAATCGGTAAATTTCTATGAATAATTCCGATTCCGCCAGCTTTTGCCATTGCAATCGCCATTGCAGATTCTGTGACTGTGTCCATTGCAGATGAAACCAAAGGCACAGATAGCGAGATTGTTCTGGTAAGCCATGTACCTGTATTTACTTCGCTAGGAACGACTTCTGAGGCATCTGGAAGAAGTAAAACATCATCATATGTAAGGCCGAGCATTGCGATTTTCTCAGTATCGCTACTCATCGCTGCCCTCCTTAACGCTCTTGCATCCGTTGCGAAGAAGGAAGTCTATCGGTGGTTTTAGGCTCCGATTGCCCGCGTAATTTCCTCACATGCGAAGTTCAAATCAGGGGTTTGAGTCATATTCGCGCAATCGCTTTCGCGCCAACCTGGGCCACCTAAAAGAATACGTGGGGCAGGTCGCACCGCTGGCAGATTTCTAAAGTATGACGGATCTGCATTTTCAACTAATTGTGCCCATAAGAAAATTGCAGGAGGTGCAAACTTTTCAACCATTGCTTCAAGGGCTGCAAATGGCGTGCGGGCTCCAAGAAAATGGCACTCAATATTTCGTTCCGCAAGGGCCGCAGTCAATGCATGAATTGCAAGTGAGTGCATCTCTTCACCAACGGAGGCAACCAACACAGGGCGTGGGTTGATTGGTTTTTGAATCATCGATGATCGTTCACGTAAAACTCTCTTAAGGGTTTCTGAAAAGAAGTGCTCAATTTCAATACCTTCGCCAGTTTCAGCCCATGATTCTCCGAGCATCACAAGGACTGGAACAATAACTTCTTGCCATGAGCGAATAACGCCATATTTTTCAATGTCGTTGCGAAGTGTGCTTTCGATGAAGTTTTTATCCAAAGCATTGGCTGCACTGTGCAGGGCTTCGATAACATCTGGTCGATCAGAAAAAGCGCCAACAATTTTTTCCATTTTGATTGCACTCTTTGTACTGAGTGCTTTTTCTGCCGCTTCCGCAGGTGACATCCCGGCAATGATTAACCGGCGCATTGTCGTTAGCTTTGCCAGATCTGCTGCGCAGTATCGGCGGTGCGAACCGCTCTCATGATCGCTCGGCCCTATGCCATAGCGGCGAGCCCAGGTTCGAAGGGTTGCTGGGGCTACGCCTAGGCGTCTAGCCACTGCTGCAACGGTTAAGAGCTCTTCCACGGGCTAAGGGTGGCGCAATGCGACGCATATCACCACTTGGAATGCCCTTTTTTGAGAGAAATTGAGGTCAGATACTTGAACAACCTATGAAACGGTTGTATCTTTCACTCATGGCTGAAATTTCACGTTTACCCCAACCGATCGCAGATCACTGGGAGTGGCAGTACGAAGGTTCTTGCCGCACCATGCCTAGCGAGATGTTCTTTCATCCAGATGGAGAGCGCGGTCCTCGCAGACGCAATCGCGAAAACGCAGCAAAGGCTGTCTGTGCGAGCTGTCCTGTAATTCAACAGTGCCGCGCACATGCGTTGGCTGTTCAGGAGCCATACGGAATTTGGGGCGGTCTCTCAGAAGATGATCGCTTGGCAATACTCGGAAATGAAAAACCTGCAGAGGTTTATCACGCTTCATAACGAATTTAATAAAAAACCCCTTCGCATTACGCGAAGGGGTTTTTTATTTTCAATTAGTGTGAGTGCCCACCTGGACCATGTGAATGTCCGTGGCCACCAGCATCTGGTGCTTCATCTGCTGGACGCTCATAAACAACTGCTTCTGTTGTAATAAACATTGCAGCAATTGATGCAGCGTTTGCAAGAGCAGAACGAGTGACTTTCACTGGATCGATAACACCATCTTTTGCAAGATCGCCGTAAACATCTGTTGCTGCGTTGAATCCTTCATGTGCTTTCATGGCACGGACCTTTGCAACAACTACGTAGCCTTCAAGGCCAGCATTTTCAGCAATCCAACGAAGTGGTTCATCGCATGCTTTGCGAACAAGTCTTACACCAACTGCTTTATCGCCTGTGAATCCGAGATCACCTTCGAGTGCATCTGCTGCATGTACTAGAGCAGCGCCTCCACCGATAACGATTCCTTCTTCAACTGCTGCGCGAGTAGCTGAAATAGCATCTTCAAGGCGGTGCTTCTTCTCCTTGAGTTCTACTTCTGTGTGTGCGCCAACCTTGATTACGCAGACTCCGCCAGCAAGTTTTGCAACTCGTTCTTGAAGCTTGCCGCGATCCCACTCAGAGTCTGTCGTAGCGAGTTCGTTGCGAATCTCTTGCACGCGAGCTGCAACTAGTTTCTTATCTCCAGCGCCATCCACGATTGTGGTTGCATCCTTTGAAATAACTATGCGGCGAGCTTTACCGAGTGAGTCGATTCCGATTTGATCAAGCTTCATTCCAACTTCAGCAGAGATAACTGTTCCGCCAGTAAGAATTGCAATGTCTTCGAGCATCGCTTTACGGCGGTCCCCGAAGCCAGGTGCTTTAACTGCAGCGGAAGCAAATACTCCGCGCATGCGGTTTACAACGAGTGTAGAGAGTGCTTCGCCTTCTACATCTTCAGCAATAATCAAAAGTGGCTTTGATGCTTGTGCAATCTTTTCAAGAATCGGAAGCAATTCTGCGAGCGCTGAAATCTTATTTCCAACGATTAAGACGTATGCATCTTCTAGAACAGCTTCCATGCGATCTTGATCTGTTACAAAATATGGAGAGATATAACCCTTATCAAATTGCATACCCTCTGTGAATTCGAGTTCGAGCGCGGTTGTTGAAGCTTCTTCAACCGTAATCACGCCATCTTTGCCGACCTTGTCCATCGCTTCTGCGATGAGATCTCCGATGATTCGATCTTGTGCTGAAATTGTTGCAACGTCAGCAATTTGCGCCTTGTCATTTACGACAGTTGCATTTGCACGAAGGCGCTCAGAAATTGCAACGACTGCGGCTTCGATTCCTAGTTTGAGATCCATCGGCTGTGCGCCAGCTGCAAGGTTACGAAGTCCTTCCTTAACCATTGCTTGAGCAAGCACTGTTGCAGTTGTTGTTCCATCACCAGCGACATCGTTGGTCTTAGTTGCAACTTCCTTAACAAGCTGTGCGCCCATATTTTCAACAGGATCTGAAAGTTCGATTTCTTTAGCAATTGTCACACCATCATTTGTAATTGTTGGTGCGCCATATGACTTGGAGATAACTACGTTACGACCCTTAGGTCCAAGAGTTACTTTGACGGTGTCAGCAAGAATGTTGACGCCACGTTCCATCGCACGACGAGCGTGCTCGTCGAAATCTAGAATCTTTCCCATTTACTTCTCGATAACAGCGAGAATGTCACGTGCAGATAGAACTAAATACTCTTCGTTGTTGTACTTAACTTCTGTTCCGCCGTACTTGCTATAAAGAACAACGTCGCCAACTTTGACATCCATAGGAACGCGAACACCGTCATCAAAGCGACCTGGACCAACAGCTACCACTGTGCCTTCTTGTGGCTTCTCTTTTGCTGTATCTGGGATAACAAGACCTGATGCAGTCGTTGTCTCTGCCTCGTTGGCTTTAACGACAATACGATCTTCAAGCGGCTTAATGGCTACAGCCATGGGTATTACTCCTCTTTTACTAAACGAATGGGCCTGGAGTCGCGAATTAGCAGACTCGACCCTTGAGTGCTAACGCCAAGAGTAGGGTGGCTATTGCCGGCAGGCAAATTAAGGGGTTAAACGCTTACAGAAGTAACGGCAAGGCTCGATGTGGCACTGAAATCTATGGCCGAAGGGGCACGGCCGGCGCTGCTCATCAAGGATCCAAGAGCTGCAACCATCGCACCATTATCGGTGCACAGAATTGGCGATGGAATCCGCAGGCGAACCCCTGCATCCAAACAACGTTGCTCGGCTAGCTGGCGAAGTCGCGAATTGGCAGCGACTCCCCCTGCAATCACAAGGGATTGGATACCGGTGGCTTTGCATGCCGCTAAAGATTTTTGCAGGAGCACATCAACGATTGCTTCTTGAAAAGATGCAGCAACATCTGCGCGTTTATACAGCGGAGTTGATTCTAAATATCTCGCTACTGCCGTCTTAAGACCTGAGAATGAAAAATCGAAAGGACGAGTGCGCCAATCTTCTGCTTGCGTTAATCCACGTGGAAAATTGATTGAATCCCTGTCGCCACTCTGGGCTTCACGATCCACTGCTGGTCCGCCAGGAAAACCTAATCCCATGACGCGTGCAATCTTGTCAAACGCTTCTCCGGCAGCATCATCCATTGTTGAACCTAGAGATGTCACCGACGATGTGATGTCATTTATCTGCAAGATAGATGAGTGACCACCGCTAACAAGTAATGCAATCGTTGGATCAATAGATTCGGAGTGAGTTAAGTAATCAACACTGATGTGCGCAGCTAGGTGATTGACTCCATAAATTGGTTTATCAAGTGCCAGTGCAAGGGCTGTTGCCGTTGAGGTGCCAACTAAAAGTGCGCCGACCAATCCGGGTCCTGCAGTGACTGCAACTGCATCAATATCCTTTAGTGACACTTTTGCACTTACTAGTGCTCGATCCAATGCAGGAATCATGGCTTCTAGATGCGCTCTGCTCGCTATTTCTGGAACAACGCCGCCAAAGCGCGCATGCTCTTGAACACTAGATGCAATTTCATTTGCCAACAAAGTGCGACCACGCACAATGCCAATCGCGGTTTCATCACACGATGTTTCGATTCCTATGACAAGGGGTTGGCTCATGGCAACTCTTTTCTCATTACATGAGCATCTAATCCAGGACCGTAGTAATTCTTACGGGTGTTGATTATTGAATAACCTAAAGACTCATAGAGCCCGATAGCAGATGAGTTATTGACTCCGACTTCGAGCATCATCGAGGGAGCTACTCGCATCTGCGCCCATTTTTCTAATGAATCCATAAAGTGACGGGCGATGCCCTGCCTGCGCGCTTCGGGTAAAACTGCAACAGTTAATACATCCGCATCTACACCGGATGAAACAACCATCACACCTGCATATCCAACAATCTCTTTATCTGAATTGATTGCAACGATGAAATAACGAGTCTTTGGAATACCTGAGAACTCCTCTTTGAATTGACCCATCGACCACGGTGAGTCGGCAAAGAGCGTGCGCTCCATTGAAACCAAGACTGGAAGATCTAATGGCATCGCTTCGCGATATGTAATCTGCATTATCGCTCCAGAGTCGGAACAGCATCGGGGCGACGTAGATACATTGGGTGTTCTACTGGTGATAAGTGCGCAAAGCGTGAAAGATCTGGATACGTTGCCACATCACATAAACCGTACTTGTGCGCACCTTCACCAACAAAAACTTTTCCATCTACTTCTGCTGGAAGATTTACATGTGGCCCATCAATTCTTCGGCCATCTTTATAGGCCGCCCAATAAATTTCTTTTCTTCTGGCATCGGTAGCTGCTACATATTCAGGTGCTGCGCACACGATTGCATCGAGTGAACAAACACCGCGTAACTCGATTTTTCTGGCCCATGCGAAAGCTTGCGCAAATGAAATACCAGCACGCAAACCTGTATACGGCCCTGGGCCCATACCAACAATGACTAGTGAAATATTATTTTCTTTAGCCAGTGCCCTCTGCACCAAACGCGGAACTGCTTCAGCATGAGCAGTTGCACCATCTTCATACTCTGACCAGATCACTGCACCATCAACAATTAATGCAACTGCAGAACGCGATGTTGATGTATCAATTGCTAATTGGGCGCTCATACAGAAAACCCTGTCCAACGGCTGCCAACGCAATTAAATGAAACTCTTCGTACTTCTTCACTTCGATCAATCGTGATTTCTAGGCGTTGATCCGAAAGACGAGCAGATTCTGCTCCACCCCATTCGATGACTGTGACGGAATTTTCTCGATCAGAATCTAAATCCAGATCATCTAAAAATAGTGCAGCTTTGCCTGAATCTAATAGCCGATAAACGTCAACATGAATTAATGGCAGAGCGGCCTTGTAGCTCTTGGAGATAACAAAGGTTGGTGATGTAACTCCAGCAATACCAAGTGCTTGTGCAATTCCTTGAACTAAAACTGTTTTTCCTGCGCCTAAATCTCCATTGAGAAGGAGTAAGTCTGCAGCCTTTAGTTGTGCACCAATTCGCGCACCAAGTTCGTGCATCTCTTGCGCTGAGGAGATTTCGATCATAATGAATACAGATTAGTAGATGAAAAGAAGAACGGGGGCCTGGTTGCCCAGACCCCCGTTTTTTACTTCTCTTACTTCAGAAATTACTTCTGGTAGTACTTAAGAAGTGGTACTGAGAATGCGCGATCAAAGAGAAGGCCATCCACCTTTGCAACTGCCTTTTCAACAGAAGCATTTGATGGAACCGAACCTGTCCTTGCCGCAGATGCAGCAAACTTCGCTACAGTCATAATTTGTTCACCTGTGAACTTGCAGTGACCTGTTCCGTTTGGCCATGCAGTTCCACTTCTATCTGGTGAGCCAGTTGCTGTGAACTTCGTCCACTTATCAGCAGTTTCAACCCAGAGTGGCAAAAACTTCTTTGAGTTCTTTGCATTCTTATCTGCAAGCCACTGTGAATTTCCTGGAGGTGTGATCATGTCTGCAGTACCAGTCATGGTGATTGTTGGAACAGTTGCCTTGCCCTTGTGTGCTAACAAGGACTTAAGACCACTGGCACCTGCTGGACTAGCTGTTACGCGTGATGCTGGATTGCTCAAAACTGTAAGCATTCCATCGATTGCGTTATTGCCGCTGAGTGCGACGTTAAAGCTTGCACGCTCATCTGCAATTCGCTTTGCATAATCAGTTTTTGTATTGTCATAGAAGGTTCCGCCTAAGCGACGCTCTAAGTCAACAGTTGCCATGATTCCAAGACCAGCTGCATAACCTGCGTTCTGTGCAATTGCGATTGCTGGTGCAAGTGCAAGAGCAAAGCCTGTTTCAGTGCCTGGGAATGATGAACCATCAATGTGCTGGCTCTGAGTCGGAACACCAGCCATCAAACCAACTAATACCAGAGCACTACGGGCTGGAATTGCCTTGATAGATGCTGGCATTGGTGATGTTGCAGGCCAAGTGTTTGCAGGATTGGTTTCAAGAATTGTTCCACCGATGTGCTCCAGAACCTTTACAACCTTCTGAAGATTCAGTGCAGCTTGTCCAACTCCAAGATTTCCTGGTGCATAACCGCTAACGGTGATGCTTGGATCAAAGAAAGTCTTTAGGCCCCAGAGAAGATCTCCAGCGTATGTAAGTTCCGCATTCACATTTCCTGCTGCAGTACAAATTGGTGCTGCAGATTTAATAAGTTTTGGATGGCGCTCTGCTAGTGCTTGAGTAATGAATCCACCAAGGGATGCACCCCATGCGATAACACCCTTTGTGTCAGGAAGATCTGACTTCAGGATGTCAATGAGTTCAACGTTGGTCTTGACAGCTTCTGCTGCGTTCCAACCTTGTGAACTAAAGCCAGAACCAGCAACTGCGAATCCTGCTTCAAGAAGAGATTGAACTACAGCTGGCGCAGGTCCTACTTCCGGTGACATGTCAACGATGTAAGGAGTTGTTCCACCCGCAGGTTCGATTCCTGGTGGCAAGTTGAAGTTGTAACGGTATCCGTGTGACCAGAGGTACACAGTTCCGTTGAAGTTTTCTGTGTTAGTGCGGTACTCGTACTTAGCGCCATCTGATGTTGTTCCTGTACATACCTCAATAATGAGGCTGCCGGATTGTTGTGCATCACATGATGATGAAGCGTGCGCAGCAGGTGCAATTGCAACTACTGACATTGTTACGAGGGATGCTGCAACAGCAATTGCTGCGAAGCGTGATTTCTTCATAGTTAAGTTCCTCATGAGTTTGTAGGCAATCCGTTAGTAGGAAGTGGAAGGCGTGAAACCGTTGCTGTCTTCACTGCTCCTGAACCTGAATCGGTGGTGTAGAGAACTCTCTTACCATCGATTGGTAGCAGCGAACCTGTTGCTGTGTACTTACCAATCCAGTAGCTGTCGTAACCGACGCGTGAAGTTGATGAGTACTTGAGTGATGTGTAACCAGCGCTTGCAAACTTTGAACCCTTAGTTTCGATTGCCTTGATAAGGCCAGCGCGTGTTGGGTTCTTGCCTGCTGCACGTAGTGCTTGAACAGTAAGCATTGCTGTGTTCATGCCCTGAAGTACTGTGAGATCAAATGTTGATCCTGGTACGTACTTCGCATAGATGCTCTTGAAGAAATTTACGTATTCATCAGTTGCATCTGCAGGATCTGGTGCAAAGCTTGCACCGAGTGCACCATTAAGAATTGCTAGAGGAACTCCACCAGCACGAAGTGTGTTTGAGTCTCCACCAACTGAACCGAGCATCCAGCCAGATGTTGGACGGTATTGCAGACCTGCTGCTGCACCTAGAACTGCGGCCGATGTTGTAGTTGTTGCGAAGATAATCGCAATGTCCACTGCTGCTGGTCTTAGTTGAGATGTAATCCAGCCCTGTGCAGCAGCCAATGTGTCAGCACCTGCTGGGAACTTGATTGTCACCGCTGGTTTTAGACCTGCAGTTGCAAAACCTGCGAGTGCATCTACACCGAAGTCATCGTCTTGAACAATAAGAGCAACTTTCTTGCCCTTGTAATTGTCATCGATGTACTTAGCCATGATCTTTGCTTCCATCACATATGAAGGAAGTACGGCAAAAGTTGTCTTGTAACGAGACTTGTTTGCAAATCCGCTAAATCCTGTGTTTACGAACAAGTCAGGAATTCCACGGCCGCTTAGGTTGGCAGAACGTAGTGCTGCAAGGTGATTTGCAGTACCAAGTGCTCCAACGATCGCGAAAACTTTATCTTTCATGATCAGATCGTTAGTTGCCTTGACTGCAAGAGTTGGAACGTACGCATCATCTTTAGAAACAAGATTGATCTTGCGTCCATAAACTCCACCGTTGTCATTGACGTGAGAGAAATATGCTTTCATCGCGCCAGGAATCTTGCCGTAAACAGCAGCAACTCTTCCTGAGAGTGGCGATGTAATTCCAAGTTTAATTTCGGTGCTTGTGATGCCTGGTTGGCTCGCTGCTTGTGCTGGCATGGTTGATAAAACCATTGCACCCGCTGCAACTACCGCAGAAGCAAACAGTGCTCGCTTCTTAGGAGTGTTTCTGATCATGTAAGTCCTTCCATTGAGGAGTGTGAGGTTTTTTTTAACCGGAATGTGCTTTGCGCTTGTGACGCAGGTGATGCAACTTCTCTCCCGGTCCATTCGGTGTGAATAGAACCGCAAGAATAAGTAGTGCACTCACCAAGAATCCCGGCAAGGTCGAGATGATTCTCAATGAGTCACCGAATTGGCCTGCGACCGAATCGGCAATCTCAGGGATAATCACCAAGATCACTGCCCCTAGCATCACACCTTTTAGGTCATAAATGCCAGCGACAACGGCGCCTGTCACCAGCGCAAATGAGAGGGAAAGGGGGAAGGCTGAGGGCGAAACGGTACTTATGGTCAAAACGAGCAGGGCTCCGGACAATCCGGCCATCCCAGAGCTCAGGGAGAAGGCCAGGACCTTTTGACGGCCTGTAGCGACCCCGCATAGCTGGGCTGCCACATCGTTGCTGCGAAGAGCCCGCCATGTACGACCATATTTAGAGTGCAAAAGATTTGATAGCCAAAAGAGCGTTATCAATGCAGCAAGTGCTGTTATCCAGAAGAACCATTTGTATTGAGAAAAACTTTCTCCCAATTGTGCAGGTGGTAAACCAGGATCTAGATAAATTCCTTGCTCACCGCCCAAAACTGAAAATTGATTTGCAAGTGATGGCAAGCCAACAGCTAGTGCAAGAGTTGTTCCAGCAAGGTATGGACCAGATAAACGAGCAGCAGCAAAACCAAGAATGCCGCCAAAGATTCCGGTTACAAGTGCTGCCATAACAAATGCAAGCCACAATGGCATAGATGCATTAGCAACACAGAGTGCGGCAACGTACCCACCCACTGCCATCAGTGCGCCGTGTCCGAGAGAAATTTGTCCGGAGTATCCAGTTAGTAAAACAATTGAAGCGATTGCAATGGTGTACACAGCAATTGACGCACCTTGATAGACACGCAATTCATCGACTCGATCACCGATTAGTAAGAGCACCCATCCAAAGACAATAAAGAGGAATAAACGTTTACGCACGGCGACTCCTCTTGCCAGAGATAATTCCTGAAGGACGGACGAGCAAGATAACTATGAGGAAAACAAATGCAGTTGGAAACACCAATGATGTGCTGACGTAATTTGAAACAAATGTCACGCCAATTCCCAGAACCATTCCGCCAACTACAGCACCAACCATGCTTTCTAATCCGCCAATTACTGCTGCAGCAAATCCAAAGACAAGGAGAATGTCCAGAGAGTTTGGCGATAAGTAAGAAGTAGGAGTTGCCAAAATTCCTGCGATCGCACCTGCAGCTCCTGCAATTGCCCAACCGAGTGTTCTAATTTCATTTACACGAACTCCTGAGAGTTTCGCTATCTCTGGCGAAAATGCCGAGGCACGTAAAGAAAGCCCCAAACTTGTCTTTTGGAATAAGAGTGAAAGCACGATCAACACGATTGCAACAATGGCAATGACGAGAGCGTTATATGGAGCAAATGGCAAAACTTCAGATCCAAGGGAATAACCATTGAGTGAAACTGGCGCAGCAATTGGCTTGAGTTCGACACCCCAAACAAATCCAACAACAGCGCGGAGTACTCCTAGCAATCCGAGAGTTGCAACAACAGGTGCGATTGCAACTATTGGACCGGTTGTTACTCTCTTAAACAATGGGCGCATAAAGTATCGATCAACGATTGCACCTAATAACGCACCAGCAACGATTGCAACAAGAAATGCCAACCAGAAGGAACCTGTACGAGTTACTACTTCGTATGCAATGTATGTCGAAACAATTGCTTGTCCTGCTTGAGCAAAGTTAACAACACGAGTAGATCTCCAGACCAACACCAATGAGATGGACATCAAGCTGTAGATTGCACCGAGAGAAATACCAATCAGAAGTGAACTAAGGAATTGATACATAATTAATACCCCAAATAAGCCGCGCGCACGGCTGGGTCATCGAGTAGAGATTGCGCACTTCCTTTAGCAACAACTTGACCTAAATTCAAAGCGATTCCGGTATCTGCAATTTCCAATGCACCTAAAGCATTTTGTTCAACCAACACCACTGTCAGAGCCATCTCATCGCGCAATGATTTAATCGTTTGGAAAATTTGCTCAACAACCAGCGGAGCTAAACCAAGGGATGGTTCATCGAGCAATAAGAGCTCTGGCTTTGACATAAGTGCTCGACCAATTGCCAACATCTGGCGTTCTCCACCAGAAAGAGTGTCGGCACGCTGTTTGATTCGTTCACCAAGAATTGGAAAGAGTTCAATGACATCTAACTGCGTAGATTTCATCTCTTTCTTGTCTTTGCGCCAAATTGCACCAAGATGGAGATTTTCTTCGACACTTAATTCGGCGATTACTGATTTGCCTTCGCCGACGTGAGCAATGCCGTGGCGAACATTGAATTCGGTTTTAACTGAGAATAAATCATGATTGTTCCAATGTGCGCTGCCATGTGATGCGCTCTTTAAGCCAGAGAGTGTGCGAAGTAGCGTTGTTTTTCCTGCACCATTTGAACCAATAACAGCGGCAATCTTTCCGCTTTCAACTGTAAATGAAACACCTGAAATTGCTCGGATTGCACCGTGTTCTACGCTGAGGTTGCTAACAACAAGGCTCATGATTTCACCTTCGATGCACCCAAGTACGCAGCAATAACTGCTGGATCACGTCTTACAACGTCGGCGGTACCGCTAGAAATAACTTCACCGAAGTTAAGGACATATAGGCGATCACATACGGACATAACGACATCCATATGGTGTTCGACAATTAGTAAAGACATTTGAGAAGTTAGATTTCTGATGAGCGAATTCATCCACTCAATATCTTGTTGCCCAAGACCGCCAGCTGGTTCATCGAGCATGAGAATCTTTGGTTCACTTACGAGCGCACGTGCAATTGCAACTCGTTTTGTATCTGGGTATGAAAGTGTGTCTGCGCGGCGATTAGCAATTCCTGTTGCATAGACGCGCTCGAGTGCAGTTTGTGCTCGTTCGCGCAAAACTTTTTCATCTTTGCTGGTGCGACCAAAAGCTGCAGAAATCAAACCAGAGTTACTAAATTTTTGTGCACCGATCATCACATTTTCTAAGACCGTAAGATCTCCAAACAGACCAACTCCTTGGAGAGTTCTGGCTATTTCAAGTTTTGTTAAGTGATCTGGTTGTGGCCAAGAATGTTTCTGTCCGTTTAGATAGAGCTCGCCTGAATCTGGCTTCACAAGACCACATATGGCGTTAAACGCAGTTGTCTTTCCCGCACCATTTGGTCCAATAAGTCCGACAACTTCTCCGGGTTTAACTTCTAGCGAAACATTACTAAGTGCGCGCAACCCACCGAATGAAACGGTGAGACCGCTGATGGCTAGGAGTGAGTTATCAGTAGACATGAGGTTCGTAGATTCTAGGCACACGCGGGCCAATTCGGGTAACAATCTCGTAATTTATGCTCGAACTCGCACGTCCCCAATCATCTGCGGTGTACTCACCGTGGGATCCATCACCAAAGACAATCACCCAATCCCCTGATTTCGCCTTGCAATCAGAACCCAAGTCAACGACAAATTGGTCCATAGAAACACGACCGATGATGGGTGCTCTCTTTGCGTTGACACACACTCCTGCACCTTGTGCAATCCGAGGAATTCCATCGGCATAACCGATTGCAACAACACCTAACTTGGTGTCCGATGTCGTATGTGCACTTGCACCATAACCAACTGGTGCGCCTTGTGAAACCTCTTTTACTAGATGTAATTTCGCTCGCAGTTGACCTACAGGGCGCAAACCTAACTCCTTGCTTGTACCCATATGCGTAACATCTGGAGACAGTCCATACATTGCAATTCCAACTCGAACCATCGAGAAATACGATTGTTGATCATTTATCGTTGCAGCAGAATTTGATAAGTGTTTGATTTGCGGATTGATGCCAATTTTTTCGAGATCGCTAACCATCTGCTTAAACTTTTGAAGTTGGTCTTGGTTTTGTTTCTGACCTGGTTCATCTGCTCGCGCAAAATGAGAAAAAATTCCAACTACTTCTAGATGGGAGAAATCTTCTTTCAATAACTCTTGCCACTCATCCAAAAATCCGCCCCGCGTCATTCCTGTATCAACTTCAATATGGATGCGCGCCTTTTTGCCAGACTTAGTGGCTGCTGCGCTGACTTCGCGTAAACCTTTAATGCTTGAAATACCTAAATCAATGTTTTTAGCTAGCGCAGATTCAAAATCAGATCCAGGGGGAACTAACCACGCAAGAATCGGTGCATCTATTCCGTTTTCTCTTAATGTGATTGCTTCTTCAAGGAGTGCAACACCTAGCCATGATGCACCTGCTTTGAGAGCGGCACTTGAGACTCGAATCAATCCATGTCCATAGGCATCCGCTTTTACAACGGCCATGAGTTCAACACCGCACTGTTTTTTGAGTTTAGAAACATTGCTAGCCAGAGCGCTTAAATCAATTAGAAACTCTGCGCGCTCGCTCATTTGGCAATACTAATAAGAACTACGAGCGTTGGCTATTGGATGGAACAAATCTATCTACAGCAATGACCATAACGAGCAAGGCTGCGCCAATAAACAAACCACCCACTAAATCTGATAACCAGTGAGTATTTCTAAAGAGTGAAACTACGCAAACGCTGAGTGAAATAAGTGCCACACCAGTACTTGCTAAACGACCACGATATCGATCCACATGGGCATATCTATAGATTAAGTAAGCCAAGACTCCCCATGAAAGAAGCGCATTGGATGCATGACCGCTGGGATATGAAAGCCCACCTGCGTAAATCAGATCAACGTTGAGTTTCGGCTTTGTTCTTCCGATTAATAGCTTAGCTAGGCCAACAGTTAAGTTAAGGGCAATGAGTGAAAGTATTGCTAAATTCAGCGGACGCCATGTTTTGAATCTTCTCGCAATATAAATAGCAGCGATCATTAAGGCTGTTGCAGTCAAACCGCGCAAACCTAAGTCATCGATTCGCATCAGGATGAAATCTATCCACGAAGGAAAATCAGTTCTGCCAGCGTTGGCGATTCTTGCATCCAGTGCAATCAGTGGACCATTTGTAATTACTTGTTGCGTTACAACGATAAATCCAGCAAAGAAAAGTGTTGACCACCTAACTGCACGAACCATCTGTTTTCTGCGAAGCGAGGGCACTTATTCCACCGTTACAGATTTAGCCAAATTGCGAGGCTGGTCGACATCGCTTCCGCGAGCAACAGCGATTTCGTAAGCAAAAACTTGTAGTGGCACAGTTGCAAGAATTGGTTGAAAGAGTGGTTCTGTAACTGGAATGCGAATCACAT
>CAZNWM010000014.1:9667-23111 GCA_964576975.1 uncultured Candidatus Planktophila sp. | reverse complement strand
GGTGGACGCGGAACTGCGCTACCAGTTGAGAATGGATTATTTCCTGGACGTGGTGGACGCGGAACTGCGCTTCCTGAAGAAAATGGATTATTTCCTGGACGTGGTGTCGCAGGTTTTGTTGGTGCATCCGTTGCTGAAGTTGTCTCTGCAGTAGGAGTTACCTGAGGTGGCGCAATTGTTTCTGCTCGAGAAGCTTTGAGCGCTTCTAGATCAACACCAAGTTCGGCTGCAAGTTCGGCTGCAAGTTCTGGGTTAACTTCTTTTGGTGCCTTTGCGGCAGCTTTCTTTGCTGCGGCTTTCTTTACTGGTTTCTTCTCTTCAACTGGCTTTGCATCCGGATACATCTCGATGAGACGTCTTACAACGGGTGCTTCTACAGTTGATGATGCGGAACGAACGAATTCGCCCATTTCTTGGAGTTTTGCAAGAACAACCTTGCTCTCCATACCGAGTTGTTTTGCCAACTCATGTACGCGGACCTTTGACACATTTCTCCTGTCTTGGCCCGCAATCTTTATTCTAGATATTTATCTAGGGATGCGAGCCTTAGTTGTAAGACCTCATAATCTGAACGAGCTCATTTGAGTTTCATATCTTTCGCATCCAATTCATTAGGTGTTTCACTTAGTTTTAAAGCATATTTAAATGCTCCGCGAGCAATCGCAGTTGCTAAGCAACCTTGATGTACCCATGCACCTCTTCCGGGAAGTGTTTTCTTGTGATCCTGGACAAGCGCCCCATCAACACAAACCACTCTCAAAAGAGATGTCGGACTCGAACGCTTTCGGCATGTAATGCATGTTCGTATCGAATTGATACTCACTGCCTCTGCCAATCACTCGAATTCAACAGGCTAACTGTACCGCTGGGGCGCTCTTTTATAGAAATTCTCACTCAGCAGTAGGCGTATCTGGATGGATATCTATACGCCAGCCTGTAAGTCTGGCGGCCAAGCGAGCATTCTGCCCATCTTTTCCAATTGCTAGCGAGAGTTGATAATCCGGCACGGTAACTTTTGCACTTCGAGAAAGTAAATCTGTAACTTCAACTCGCGAAACTTTTGCTGGCGCTAATGCGTGAGCAACAAAGACAGCAGGATCTTCAGACCAATCCACGATATCTATTTTTTCACCGTGCAACTCATCCATTACCGCTCGTGCACGCGAACCTACTGGACCAATAAGTGAACCTTTTGGACTAACACCAGCGCGATGAGTGCGCACTGCAATTTTTGTGCGATGTCCTGCTTCGCGTGCAACAGCCATGATTTCAACAATTCGATCTGTGATTTCTGGAACTTCTAATGCGAATAATTGTTTAACAAGTGCAGGATGTGAACGCGACAACATAATTTCTGGACCTTTGAGCCCTTGTTTAACTTCAACAACGAAGCATTTGATGCGATCGCCATGTTGATAAACTTCACCAGGAACTTGCTCTTGTGGTGGAATTTTTCCTTCCACGCGTCCAAGATTTACGTGAATCATCTTTGGATCTCTGCCTTGTTGGACAACACCTGAAATCACATCGCCAACTGATGCTGTAAATTCACCAACGATGTCAGCGTCATTTGATTCGCGCATTTTCATCTTTATTACTTGGCGAGCAGTTGAAGTTGCTATGCGTGTGAATCCTTCGGGCTCATCTCGTTCCTCAGAAATCTTCTCACCTAACTCATTAAAGAGCGGGACAAGAATTTGAATCTCACCTGTTTCGCGGTCGAGAAATGCACGAGCGTGGCGCTTTGCTTCTGGAATTTGATTGTAAGCAGTTAAGACGCCGATTTCGATAGCACTAACTAATTGTTCGAAAGAGATTTCTTTTTCTGCAGTGAGAGCAGTCAGTGCTGCTATCTCAACGTTCATTAGAGATCACCCTTGCGATTAAATTCTATTTCAACTGTTGCGCGCTTGATGTCGGCGAACTGAACTGTGTGTTCTTTTGATTTACCTTTTATGTCTTCAGTTAGAAGTACATGTGACTCTTCAAGGGCGGTAATTCTTCCGCTGACCACGGAGCCATCTTGCTTCACGACTTTGACGAGGCGATTGAGATTTTTCTGCCAATGGCGCAAAAGAGTTAAGGGGCGATCAACGCCTGGAGATGTCACTTCAAGGGTGAATGGCGATTCGTCCATAAAGTTTGCAACATCTAAGAGTTCAGAGATTTCACGAGAAACACTCGTCACTTGATCTAAATTAAGTGGAATCTGTCCATCGACAATGCAAGTAATTATTCGGTGATTGCCTGGAGATACAACATGAACATCTTCTAGAAAGAAGCCAGCTTTTTCTACCGCCGGCTTTACAAGCTCAGTAATTTTTTCGCTGAGAGACATGTGTGTCTTCTTTCTATTAAGTTGTAGATAAATAATATCCTGATATCTAAGAACTTACCAATTCGATAACGTATCAATTCCAACTCTGAAAATTAGCGCAACTGTGACGAAGAGAAAAACCTTACGGATCAAGGTTGAACCACCGCGAATAGCCAATCTGGCACCCAATAATCCCCCAACAATGTTGGCCATCGCCAAAACAAGACCTACCTGCCACAAGATCGCTCCGTGTAAACCGAAGACCAGAATCGCACCAAGATTCGTAGAAACATTTACTACCTTGGCAATTGCTGAGGCGCTAAGAAAAGCAAATCCAAGATAAATCAAAATCAACATCAAAAACGATCCAGTGCCAGGACCAAAAATTCCATCATAAAAGCCGATAACTAATCCAGCTATCGCAGATATAAGAAAGCGCTTGTTCTTCTGATAACGCAGCGCTTCGATCGAACCCAGATCTGGTTTACGCCATGTATAAATCGCTACTGACACCAACAAAACAAAGACTATTGGTCGCATTGATTGTGTTGGAATCAACGATGCGCTTAGTGCACCTAGTACTGACCCAAAAAGCGCTGGCAGTGCCATTGTTACCAAGAAGATGGCATCTGTCTTAACACTTCTGCGATAGGTCAGAGCTGATGCCGTTGTGCCAAATACAGATGCAACTTTATTTGTGCCCAGAACTTCAACTGTGCTCGCCTGCGGTAAGCCGATGAGTAACGCAGGAAGTTGAATGAGGCCGCCACCGCCTGCAATTGCATCTACAAGGCCTGCACTAAATGCAGCAAGGATTAGAAAGAAAACTGTTACTTGAGTGATGTCACCAAACATGGATCAAGACAGCGTTGAGAGCATGGATGCAACAGTTGAAACGGCGCTTTCAACTGTGCTCTCAGATTTTTCTCCACTCTTTCGAATACGAAGCTCCACATTTCCTTGCTCGAGTGCCTTGCCGACAACAACAATAATTGGAGCACCGATTAATTCGGCATCTTTAAACTTAACTCCCGCACTTGAATCGCGGCGATCATCAAGCAAAACAGTGATGCCCAGATTCTCGAGCTCTGCGCCTATTTTTTCAGCAACATCAAAGGGTTTATCTTCTTTTCCAGTTGCAACAATATGAACCTTTACAGGTGCAACCTCTATTGGCCATGAAAGACCAATTTCATCATGAGTTTGTTCTGCAATAGCTGCAACTGCGCGCGATACACCGATTCCATAGGAACCCATTGTTACTACTTGCGATTTTCCATTTTGATCAAGAACAGTCAGGTTCAAGGCCTCTGCATACTTTCGCCCTAATTGGAAAATGTGTGCGATTTCGATTGCACGATCGATAACAACTGGCGCATTGCATGATGGGCACGCATCGCCCGCACGAACTTCTGCAGATTCAACGTAAGCATCTGGTGTGAAATCTCTGCCATTAACAACGTTTCGTGCATGAGCATTCTTCTTATTTGCACCAGTTACCCATGCTGTACCTGGAGCGATTCGAGGATCGGCATAAAGAATTACTCCAAATTTCTTCGCATCTTGCGGACCGATATATCCCTTAACAAGTTGTGGATTCTTTGCAAAGTCTTCTTCTTCAAAAATTCTAAGTTCAGTAACACCAGATAAGTTTGCTTGTAAGCGCTTAAGGTCAACTTCGCGATCACCTGGTACTAATACAGCAATAGCTTTGTCATCTGCCATCAGCATGACATTTTTGAGAGTATCGGCTCCTGTGTATCCACCACCGTACTGGGAGTTAAGAACCTCAACCAATGAATCAATCGTTGGAGTATTTGGAGTATCTAAAACTTCTAGTGCTGGAAAATCTTTACTTGCAGGTGCAGCAACAACGGTTTTCATAGCCTCAACATTTGCTGCGTAACCACATTTTTCACAGAGTACGTAGGTGTCTTCACCCGTTGGACATGGCGCAAGGAATTCCTCGGATTTAGATCCACCCATCGCACCGGCCATTGCGCTAACAATGTTGTAGTTAAGGCCCAATCGCTTAAAAGTTTTAACGTATGCATCGCGATGTTTCTGATAAGAAAGATCCAAGCCGGCATCATCGATATCGAATGAATATGAATCTTTCATAACGAATTCACGCCCACGAATGATTCCGCTACGTGGACGTGGTTCGTCGCGATACTTTGTTTGAATTTGATAGAGCGAGAGTGGAAGATCTTTATACGAGGAGTATTCGCCTTTAACCATCAAAGTAAACATCTCTTCATGAGTTGGTCCTAATAGATAATCAGTACCTTTTCGATCTTGAAGTCTAAAGAGTTCTGGCCCGTATTCACTCCAGCGGTTTGTTTCTTCGTACGGTTCTTTGGGAAGCATTGCAGGAAAATGCACTTCTTGAAATCCAGCTTTATCCATCTCTTCGCGAATTACTCTTTCGATATTTCGAAGTGTTATGTATCCCAGCGGTAACCATGAATAGATTCCTGCTGCAATTCTTCGGATATAACCGGCACGAACTAAGAGTTTGTGGCTTGCGACTTCAGCATCAGCTGGATCATCGCGCAATGTGCGCAGAAAGAGTGAGGACATTCGCAACATGGTGCGAGCCTACCTGAGGGATGGCGTGAGTTGTGTGAGGTCAGTGCGATTAGTGAACATCAACGGAAGGCTCGCCTGAAGAAACTCCGGCTGCTTCCATCTCTTCGGCCAAACGCATTGCTTCTTCAATCAGTGTTTCAACAATTTGTGCTTCTGGAACAGTCTTGATTACTTGTCCCTTAACAAAAATTTGTCCTTTGCCATTTCCAGATGCAACACCGAGATCTGCTTCGCGAGCTTCACCAGGTCCATTTACTACGCAACCCATAACTGCCACACGTAGTGGAACTGTCATACCTTCTAAGCCTGCTTGAACTTTTTCAGCCAATGTATACACATCAACTTGTGCACGACCACATGATGGGCATGAAACGATTTCTAGTTTGCGTTGACGCAAGTTAAGGGATTCAAGAATTGAGATTCCAACCTTTACTTCTTCAACTGGCGGTGCAGAGAGTGAAACGCGAATCGTGTCGCCAATACCTTCTGAAAGCAGAATTCCAAAGGCAGTTGCGGATTTGATTGTTCCTTGGAACAAGGGCCCTGCTTCAGTCACACCTAAGTGCAATGGATAATCGCACTTGGAAGCCAATAAACGATAAGCATTAACCATCGTTACGGGATCGTGGTGCTTAACTGAAATTTTAATGTTTGAGAAACCATGTTCTTCAAACAAACTTGCTTCCCAGAGTGCCGATTCAACGAGTGCTTCTGGAGTTGCTTTTCCGTACTTTGCGATTAAACGTGGATCCAGCGAACCAGCGTTAACTCCGATACGAATCGGAATTCCGGCATCCCCTGCAGCTTTGGCAACCTCTTTAACTTTGTCATCAAATTGCTTGATGTTGCCAGGATTTACTCGGACTGCAGCGCAACCAGCATCGATTGCCGCAAAAATGTATTTAGGTTGAAAGTGAATATCAGCAATTACTGGAATCTGTGACTTCTTTGCAATCTGCGCTAACGCATCAGCATCATCTTGACTTGGAACTGCAACACGAACAATCTGGCAACCAGATGCTGTTAGTTCAGCAATTTGCTGAAGCGTTGAATTTACGTCCGCAGTCAATGTGGTGCACATTGACTGAACGGAAACCGGTGAATCACTTCCGACGCCAACGCTTCCAACCTTTAGCTGCCTAGTCTTTCGACGTGGAGCAAGTGTTGGTGGTGGAGCTGAAGGAATTCCGAGATCGACCATGGCTTTATTCTGCCCTAATTCTTTTTGTGATGCGACATGAGCACTAAAAATTGACCTGAATTGGATTAATGATGTCTGCGGCTAGTAAAAGAACCGTCAGCGCTGCAAGTAAAACAAAGATAACCATTGTGAATGGGGCTAACTTGTTTACATTAATTCCTTCGGGACGCGCTCTTCCTCGAATGCGCGCAATCAGTGCTCGAACCTCATCAGCAATTGCTACTGCCATATGTCCACCATCAAGTGGAAGTATTGGAAGCAAATTAAACACACCAACAAAAAAGTTCAAACTTGCAATGATGAGTAAGAAGGTTTGAATTCTTTCAGATGTACTTAATCCATCACTGCTCGCTGCTTGACCAGTAACTTGAGCTACTCCGACGATTCCGACTAATCCATTCGGATCTCGTTCTGTTCCAGAAACTGTCGCTCCCCATAAGGCGGGAATCTTTGATGGAAGAGAGATGATTGCTTTGACTGCCCCTGAAATGAAATCCCACGAAACAATTGCTGAGTTTTTAATTGAAGTAAATGGAGCATTACGTACCAACTTAGATTCATTGACGATTCCGAGAAAGCCATACTCCTTGCCATCTACTACGCGAGTTGCAGCGACGACGGAGATTGTCTGAGGTTGGCCGTTGCGTTCAATGTCAATGATTAATTCTTTGCCAGCAGATGTTCTAATTACTTCAACATCTTTTGCCCAGTCATTAACGGGCATACCGTTAATGGATGTGATCACATCTCCTGCTTGTAATCCTGCAAGCAGTGCTGGTGATTTTGGATCAGTGTCGGCGCAAGCAGCGTTAAGGCGAGGAACGCACGCAGAAATTTCTGAAATGGTCGACGTAGGTTTTGCAGTTCCGATGCCTGCAAAAATGATGAGCAAAATTATGAAGCCCAATACAAAGTGTAAAAATGAACCTGCACCAAGGACGATTAGTTTGCGTCCTGAACTCGCTCTAAAGAATGCACGAGACTCTTCTCCTGGTGGCATTTCATCGGTAGCGGTCATTCCCTCGATTCGGCAGTAACCACCAGCTGGAATTGCCTTAAGTCCAAACTCTGTTTCGCCTCGTGTGAATGACCATAATCTTTTTCCGAAACCAAGAAAGAACTCGCTTACGCGCATTCCATATCTCTTAGCGGTGATGTAATGACCAAATTCGTGAATCATGACGGACAAAAGAAGAGCGATGACAAATGCTAAAACGCCAATAATTCTCATGAGGAAACCATTCGTTGTAATACTTCGTGGGCAACTGTTCGTGCATCTTGTTCTATTGCACTGACATCGCTTAGGTCTCGAATCGCACTTGGATTTGAACCACCAAGTCGTTGCACGCTCTGCTCTACACACTCCATGATTGAAGTAAATGCTATAGAACCTTTGAGAAAAGCTTCGACTGCGACTTCATTAGAAGCATTAAAAATTGCTGGTAATCCTCCCCCAAGTTCTCCACAACGCTTGGCTAATTCGATTGCGGGGAAGCGTTCATGATCTATCGGTTCAAATTCCCAAGAATGAGATTGCTTCCAATCCATAGCGGGCGTTGCTGACTTCAACCTCTCGGGCCAGTTAATGGCATAAGAAATCGGACCCTTCATATTTGGCGGGCTCGCTTGCGCAATTGTTGCTCCATCAATGTATTCGACCATCGAGTGAATTACTGATTGGGGATGAATCACGGCTTCGATGTGGGAATAACTCATGGCATACAGATGGTGAGCTTCGATAATTTCATGAGCTTTGTTAACAAGTGTTGCTGAATTAACTGAAATAACTGGGCCCATAGACCACGTTGGATGAGCTAATGCTTCATCGACAGTCACGGTTGAAAGATCTTTTCGCTGGCGAAATGGCCCACCTGATGCGGTAAGAACTAACCGCGAAACTTCATTGCGCTTTCCAGACATTAAGCATTGCCAAATTGCACTGTGTTCTGAATCAACTGGAATGATTTGATCAGTTTTAGCAATCGACATTACCAAATCCCCCGCTGCGACCAAGGATTCTTTATTTGCCAAAGCCAATCGATTACCAACTTTGAGTGCGCTAAGAGTTGCAGCTAATCCAATCGATCCTGTGATTGCATTGAGAACTACATCGCAGGTAATGGATGCAACTTCTGAAGCAGCATCTTTTCCATCGATCACTGTTACGCCGGGCAATGCTTCTCGAATAAGTTCGGCGTTATGAATTGTCCCGACTACCCCAACGCTAAATTTCTTAGCTTGCTCGATGAGAATTGTTGGGTTGTTGCCAGCTGATGTGATGGCTACAACTCGGAACTTTCCTGGGTTGGCCGCAACTAATTCGAGGGCTTGAACGCCGATGGACCCTGTTGAACCAAGAATCACCAGGTCTCTCATGTGGTCATCTTCTCATGACCAAAGTAGACTGGCGAAATGAGTACATTAACTACGGGCGTAGAACAAAAACGTAAAGTCGTCACTGCCATTCCAGGTCCTAAATCCGAGCAGATCATTGCACGCAGGGCCGCAGCTGTTTCAGCATCACTCGGTATGGCAATGCCTGCTGTCATTGAACGTGCTGGAGGCGGAATTTTGGTCGACGTTGATGGCAATCACATCATTGACCTCGGTGCTGGTATCGCAGTTGTAAATGTTGGCAACAGTGCGCCCCACGTTGTTGAAAATGTGCAGCGACAAGTTGAATCATTTACTCACACTTGTTTTATGGTTGCTCCATACCTTGGTTACATCGAGGTTTGTGAAGCACTTAATCGCTTAACGCCAGGAAAGTTTGCTAAGAAATCTGTACTACTTAATTCAGGTGCCGAAGCGCTAGAAAATGCAGTCAAGATTGCTCGTTCATTCACAAAGCGTCAGGCAATTATCGTTTTTGAACATGGATATCACGGTCGAACAAATCTAACTATGGGCATGACAGCAAAGAACATGCCGTACAAAGATAGTTTTGGGCCATTTACGCCTGAGATTTATCGAATGCCAATGGCTTACCCATACCGCTGGGAAGGTGGCGCAGCTGCATGTGAGAAAAATGCACTCGATGTTGTCATTCATAAGTTAGATAAGGAAATTGGTGGCAAGAACATCGCCGCAATCGTGATTGAACCAATTCAAGGTGAAGGTGGATTCATCGTTCCACCAAAGGGTTTCTTACCTGGCTTAGCCAAGTACGCAAAAGATAATGGTGCGCTCTTTATCGCAGATGAAGTACAAACAGGATTTGCTCGCACCGGTCAGATGTTTGCTTCAGAAGATGAAAACCTAGAGCCAGACATGATTACAACTGCAAAAGGCATTGCTGGTGGATTACCGCTAGCTGCAGTAACAGGTCGCGCTGATGTTATGGATTCAATTCACGCTAGCGGTTTAGGTGGCACATACGGTGGATCTCCTGTTGCGTGCGCAGCAGCACTCGGTGCTATTCAAACCATTGAAGAAGACAATCTTGTTGATCGCGCAAAGAAAATTGGCACAATCATGAGCGATGAACTCAATAAAATGAAAGCAAAGCACTCAATCATCGGTGAAGTCCGTGGTCGCGGTGCAATGCAGGCAATCGAACTCATTATTCCTGGCGGTACAGAACCAAATACAGCCGCCCTCGGCAAAATCGTTAAATACTGCCAAGAAAAAGGCGTCTTGATTTTAACCGCGGGAACATATTCAAATGTTATTCGTTTGATTCCACCGCTAGTGATTCCTGAAGATTTACTGCTTGAAGGTTTATCTATCCTCGATGAAGCTTTAGCAACAATCTAACTAGCGGTCCAACAAGTTTTGAGTTGGTGAGTAGGCCTTACCTGATCTGCGTTTTGCAATCGCGCTCAAAGCTTCAAGCACAACACGGTTAGCAAGAATTGCAGTGATATCTGCGCTATCAAATGGTGGCGCAACTTCAACAACGTCGATTCCTACTACTGGTAGTTCGAGACAAATTCGGCGAACAGATTCGAGTAATTCGCGGCTCGTCATTCCACCAGGTTCTGGTGTTCCAGTGCCTGGAGCCATTCCAGGATCAACAACATCAATATCGACAGATAAGAAAACACCATCGCATTCATCTGTGAGTCTTGCAAATGATTCATCCAAAACAGTATTCAAACCACGGTGATGGATTTCAGTCATTTCATAACTGCGCATCCCTTGATCGCGCATCCACTCAAGTGTTTCGTTATCTGGCCAATAGCCACGCAATCCAAGTTGCAAGAATCGGTCTCCACGAACCGCGCCAGAATCGATTAATTGACGCATAGGTGTTCCGTGACCTTCGAGAGCGCCAAATTGTGAATCACCTGTATCTGCGTGTGCATCAAAGTGAATCATCGAAATTTTTCCGAGTCCGCGGTGTGCGGCAATACCTGCAACATCTGCCGATGCAATGGAGTGATCTCCACCAAGAATCACAGGAATAATTCCTGCACGTGAAATCTTTTCTGTAGCAACAGCTAATACTTCAAGAGATTTCTTTAGGTCTCCCCCTGGCATTAGCAGATCACCAGCATCTAAAACTTTGAGGTCCTTTAATCCATCTGTGCGAAGCGCCATATGTGGACGTTCGCCATCATGTGGCAAGTAATCTCCACCCCGAATTGCTTGTGGTCCAAACTTTGCACCAGAGCGATGTGATGTTCCGCTATCTATTGGTGCACCTAAAATAATTACATCGGCGCCTTGATAACTCTTTGGATCATCTAAGTCACATTCGTCAATGCCAAGAAATGTGAATTTTGGACCGTACATGTTTCCAAGGTTTGCCATGGGAAAAGAATACTTCTAACTAATTAAGAATCGAAACCTAAACCGAGACGATCTAAGAGTTTAAGCCAGAGATTTCGCTTGCCTTCATGCTCATCGGCATAATTGATGGACCACTGGGTGAAACGAATAAAGAGGAACCTAAATGGTTCTGGAGGAAATGGGATTGGCTTTTTGCGAACCATCTTTAAGCGAGTGCGCTCCGTGTCCAAACCATCAACAAGGTCAAGCAGAACTTGTGCACCAAAACGTGTGGATGCAACACCCAGACCTGTGAAGCCAAGAACGTATGCAACTCGATTGCGATACGCACGACCCCAGAAAGGTGAGAATCGGGAGCACGTATCAATGGCTCCACCCCAACCGTGAGTGAATTTGATTCCCTTTAATTGCGGGAAGGTTTCTAAAAAGTCAGCTGCAAGATAGGCATACGTTTCTGCATCTGTTTCGTATTCTTGACGGGCTTTTCCACGGAAGTGATAAATAGCGTCATAACCACCCCACAAAATTGCACCTTCTGAAGTCACGCGATAATAATGGAATTGATTTCCAGCCTCGGACATTCCTTCTTTTCCAGCCCAACCAATTGCTTTCCATTGCTCTGGTGTTAATGGCTCCGTTACGACTTGGAAGTCATACACAGGAATAACATATTTGCGAGCACGTTTGATCAATGACTTAAAGACATTGGTGGCAAGTGCAACCTTGTCGGCATAGACACTTCCATATGGTGTGTGAACAATAATTCCGTCACTGGTTCGCTCAAGCCATTCAACTTTGCTGTTCTCATAAATCTTCACACCAAGCTTGAGGCAAACCTTTTCTAATCCCCAAACTAATCTGGCCGGGTCAACAAGTGCTGTGCCATCTGCATCCCACAAACCACCCTTATAAATTGGTGAATTTACGCGAGCTTGAACTTCTGCTTGCGTTAAAACTTCTACGTGATCTCCATATTGATTGCGAAGCTCGGCTTCTTCTTTCATTCCATCTAATTGCCAATCTTTTACAGCAACTCGGAGTTCGCCTGTTCGTTGCCAATCGCAGTCGATGCCGTATTTTTTGATGGTCTCTTCTATCTCATTAAAGTTCTCGCGACCCATGCGCTCAAGAGCCTGCATGTCATCTTTAAATCTGCGGTAGCCATTAATAAACCCATGGGTAAGAGATGAGTTACAGAAACCGCCATTTCGACCAGATGCGCCAAAGCCAGTTTCGCGTTGTTCGACAATGATGACTTCGCGCTCTGGATTACGTTCTTTCGCAAGTAACGCTGTCCATAAACCGGTGTAACCAGCTCCAACAATGCAGAGATCCGTTGTGACATCACCAACAAGAGTTGGATGAGGATCAGGTTCCAGTGGATCTGCATCAAGCCAGTAAAGATCTGGCTGCATTACGGAAAGGTGTTTAAGAATATGAGGGTCGATGTCTGACATCGCGCTATCCGGCCTTAACCGGAATCACCCCTTCAATCACAAATCGTAGTTGGCCCGGGTCCTCCGGAACCTAACCCCACAGCGCAGATTTTCTTAATCAATCTGTAGTTCGTTGTGGACTGGGGAAATACTAGCGGGTTTTCTTTCTTTTTACTAGTTGCGCCGTAATAACTATGGCTAAGGCAAGGAAAAACATCGCAGAAGCAATCACGTTGGCTTGTGCAGGGATTCCACGTGCTGCCGAAATATAAACAAATTTAGGGAAAGTTATTAATGTTCCAGAGTTGAAGTTGGTAATAATAAAGTCATCGAATGAAAGACTAAAAGCCAGTAACGCTGCACCTGCAATTCCAGGAGCGACTAATGGCAAAGTAACTCTGCGGAATGTTTCAAGTTCATTGGCATATAGATCCATCGCAGCTTGTTCCAGGCGTGGGTCAAGAGATGCAATACGAGCTTTTACTGTCACCACAACGAAGGAAACACAAAACACTACGTGGGCAATAACTGTTGGCCAGAAGCCTGGATTAATACTAAATACCAAGAAGAGAGAAAGTAGTGAAGCACCCAGAACAATTTCAGGTGTTGCCATTGGTAAAAAGATTAACAAGTTAGATGTAGAGCGGCCTTTAAATTTGTAGCGTCCTATTGCAAAGGCAATCATGGTTCCCAAAATCGTTGAAAAAACAGTTGCGAGTAAACCAATCTTGATTGAGTTGCCGAGAGCGTTGCAAACTTCTGGAGCCCCGCATGGATTCTGCCAATTACTTAAAGTGAAACCTTTCCAGATTAAATTGCTCTTACCTGAGTCATTAAATGAGAACGCAAAGGTGTATGCAACTGGAATGAAAAGATAGGTGAAGCCAAAGACCATATAAATGCGGAGTAAGTTGCGGCCAAACCAACGGGAGAATCTGGCATTAAGTGGAATTGTTGGAATGGAGGCGTCCTTGATCTTCTGGTTCATACCAACTCCTCCGTTCCTGCTTTACGAATGTACAAAGTAACAAGAATTAAAATCGCTACCATCAGAGTGAAAGAGAGCGCTGCAGCAGTTGGATAATCCACAATCTTGAAATAGCGCGACTCGATTACATTGCCAATCATCTTTGTATTTGGGCTTCCCAAAATGGCAGCATTTAC